>JBKBVA010000244.1:0-4174 GCA_046289665.1 Allosphingosinicella sp. | reverse complement strand
CATCGCGCGCTGTCGAGCGCGGTCCGCTTCGTCGCCGGCACCTGCCAGGGCCTCCAGGAGCAGGACTGGCGCGGCCTCGCCGGCCCGTCCCGCACGCTCGTCATCTACATGGGCGTCACGACCGCGCGGGCGATCGCCGACAAGCTGATCGCCGACGGCGTCTCGCCCGACATGCCGGTCGCCATCCTCGAGCGCGGCACGCTGCCCGGCGCGCGCGCCATCCGCACGCTGCTCGCCGGCCTCGGCCCCGTGGTCGAGGATCAGGGCATCCGCTCGCCCGCCGTCCTCGTCGTCGGCAGGGTCGCGGGGCTGGCCGAGGCCGAGGACGTGCTCGCCGGGCTTGCTGGCCGGGCGCTGGCGGAGGCCGGCACATGGTGAAGCTCTTGACCGGAAACGATCTGCTGCGCGGCGATGTCCTCTGGTGGGACGGCGCCGGCTGGTCGCGCGATCCCGCACGCGCCGCCCCGCTGGACGACGCCGAGGGCGCCGCGATCCTCGCGCGCGAGGCCGCGCACGAGCGGCTGTGCGACCTTGCCCTCGTCGACGCCGAGCCGGCGCCCGCCGGCGGCTTCCGGCCCGCCCACATCCGCGAGCGGATCCGCGGCTTCGGCCCCACCGTCCGCCCCGACCTCGCCCTCGAACAGCGGGACTGGCGCTAGATGTATCGCTACGACACCATCGACCAGGCCCTCGTCGACGCCCGCGTCGACGAGTTCCGCGAGCAGGTCGAACGCCGCCTCTCGGGCGCGCTCGACGAGGCGCATTTCCGCCCCCTGCGCCTCAAGAACGGGCTCTACCTCCAGCTCCACGCCTACATGCTGCGCGTCGCCATCCCCTATGGCACGCTGTCGTCCCGGCAGATGCGGATGCTCGCCCATGTCGCGCGGCGCTACGATCGCGGCTACGGCCATTTCACGACCCGGCAGAACATCCAGTACAATTGGATCCGCCTCGAGGAAGCGCCCGATCTCCTGGCCGATCTCGCCTCCGTCGAGATGCACGCCATCCAGACCTCGGGCAACTGCATCCGCAACATCAGCTCCGACCAGTACGCCGGCGCCGCCGCCGACGAGGTCGCCGACCCGCGCCCCTGGGCGGAGCTGCTGCGCCAATGGTCGAGCTTCCACCCCGAGTTCAGCTATCTCCCGCGCAAGTTCAAGATCGCGGTCATCGCCTCCGAGACGGACCGCGCTGCGATGCGCCTGCATGACATCGGCCTGAAGCTGGTGCGCAACGCCGCGGGCGAGCTCGGCTTCGAGGTCTATGTCGGCGGCGGCATGGGCCGCACGCCCTTCGTCGCGCCGCGCATCCGCGACTTCCTGCCGGCCGCCGAGTTCCTCAGCTACAATGAGGCGATCCTGCGCGTGTACAACCGCCACGGCCGGCGCGACAATATCTACAAGGCCCGGATCAAGATCCTCGTCCACGATCTCGGGGCGGACGAGTTCGCCCGCCAGGTCGAGGCCGAGCACAGCCATGTAAAGACGCTGGGCATCGACCCGCCGCCGTCCGAGATCGCCCGCATCGCCGCCTTCTTCCGCGCGCCCCCCTTCGAGGCCGGGCTTCCCACCGACATCGACCGCTCCGACCCCGACTTCGCCCTGTGGGTCGATCGCCAGGTCGCCCCGCACAGGGCGCCGGGCTACGCCATCGTCAACATCTCCTTGAAACCCGTCGGCGGAATCCCCGGCGACGCCTCGGCCGAGCAGATGGAGGTCATCGCCGATCTCGCCGAGCGCTACAGCTTCGACGAGGTGCGGGTCACCCACGCCCAGAATCTCGTCCTGCCGCATGTGCGCGTCAACGACCTCAGGGCCGTCTGGCAGGCGCTGGAGGCAGCCGGCCTCGCCAGCGCCAACCTCGATCGCGCCAGCGACGTCATCGCCTGCCCGGGGCTCGACTATTGCACGCTCGCCAACGCCCGCTCCATCCCCGTCGCGCAGGCGATCGCCAGGCGCCTCGCCCCTCGCGAGGCAGAGCTTGGCGAACTGAAGATCAAGGTGTCGGGCTGCATCAACGCCTGCGGCCACCACCATGCCGGGCACATCGGGATCCTGGGCGTCGACCGGAAGGGAACCGAGAATTACCAGCTGCTGATCGGCGGCTCGGGCGCCGAGGACGCGAGTCTCGCCCAGATCCTCGGCCCCGGCTTCGACGAGGCGGGAATCGTCGATGCGGTCGAGAAGGTGACGAGCGCCTATCTCGCCCACCGCCAGCCCGGCGAACGCCTGCTCGACACCTGGCGCCGCATCGGGCCGGCGCCCTTCAAGGAGGCCGTCTATGGCTGAGGTCTTTCCCCTCGACGATCGCGCCCGGCCGTCGGAAGCGCCGGCCGACATCCTGGCCCCCGAAGCGGATGTCCGCGCCCTCGCGCCCGGGCTTCTCGGCAAGCCCGTCATCGGGCTCGCCTTTCCGCAGTGGCGCGACGGCCGCGGCTATTCCTCGGCCCGGATCCTGCGCGAATTGGGCTTTTCAGGCGACATCCGCGCCATTGGCGACCTCGTCGAGGACCAGCTCGTCTTCCTGAAGCGAAGCGGCTTCTCCTCGCTCGCGCCCGAGCGCGCGCTTGACTCCGCCGTCGCCGCCCGGGCGCTTACCCGCTTCGCCTTCGTCTACCAGCGCGCAGCCGACGGCGCCGAGCCGGCCTGGGCGCTTCGCCATCGCGGCCCGGCGCTCGCCGAGGCCGCCGAGTGACGCTCGCCGCCCGCCGCGCCGCGCCGGCGGAGGTCCGCTGGGGCCCGGCGGACGCGAGCCAGCTCAACGCGCACTTCGCAGGCGATGGCGTCGCCGCGCTCGAGGCCGCCCTCACCGACCCCGCCTTCGGCCGCGTCGCGCTCGTCTCCTCCTTCGGCGCCGAATCCGCCGTGCTGCTGCATCTGGCCGCCCGGATCCGCCGCGACGTCCCCATCCTCTTCGTCGAGACGGGCTGGCTCTTTCCCGAGACGCTTCGCTACGCCGAGGATCTCGCGGCCCACCTGCGCCTCAGTGACGTCCGCTGGCTCCGCCCCGACCCTGCCACGCTCGCCAGCGCCGATCCGAAGCGGCTGCGCTGGAGCTTCGATCCCGATGGCTGCTGCGCCATCCGCAAGGTCGCCCCGCTCGAGCAAGCCCTCGACGGCTTCGACCTCTGGATCAGCGGCCGCAAGGCCCACCAGGCCGCCACCCGCCGCAACCTCCCGCTGTTCGAGGCCGATGGCCGGCACCTCAAGCTCAACCCGCTTGCCGACTGGACGGCGGAACGCCTTCGCGCCCATGCCGCGGCCCACGCGCTCCCGCCGCACCCGCTGGTCGCCGAGGGCTATCCCTCGATCGGCTGCTCGCCCTGCACCAGCCGGGTGCAGCCCGGCGAGGACCCGCGCGCCGGGCGCTGGCGCGGCTGGGACAAGACCGAGTGCGGCATCCACAAGCCCGGCGAGGAACCGGCCTTCTGACGCGGCGGGGCTGACAGGCGGCGTCGATCGCCCCATCTTCGCAGCCATGCGCGTCGCCTCGCTTGCCGCCCTGCTCTTCCTCGCCGCCCCTGCGGCCGCCTGCCCGCCCCCCGGCCAGTGGATCGACGAGGCCGGCCAGCCCGTGCCCGAGCGCCGGGCCCTCGCCCGCCTCGCCGAGGCCCCCGTCATCCTGCTCGGCGAGCGCCATGGCACCCCCGCCCACCACCGCTGGCAGGCCGAGGTCGTCGCCGCGCTTGCCCGCAGGGGCCCGGTCGTGATCGGGCTCGAGCAGCTCCCCCCCGAAGCCCAGCCCGCGCTCGACCGGCTTGTCGCCGGCGCGATCAATCTCGGGGCCTTTCGCGCCGAAAGCCGCTGGGACGAGCTTTGGGGCCATGATCTCGAGGCCTATCGGCCGCTGTTCGAGGTCGCCCGCGCCCGCGCCATTCCGATGGTCGCCCTCAACATCGATCGCGCCTTCGTCCGCCGCGTCGGGCGGGCCGGCTATGCGGCCGCCGCCGCCGACGGCGCCGCGCCGGTCGGCCGCCCGGCGCCCGCGCCGGCCGCCTACGCCGAAACGCTTGCTGCAAGCTTCCGCCAGCACGCCCTTGCCGCCGGCCCCGAGGCGCTCGCCCGCTTCATCGAGGCGCAGACCGTCTGGGACCGCGCCATGGCCGAGGCGATCGTCCGCGCCCGCATCGCAAACCCGAGGGCGCGGTTCGTCGCCATCACCGGCTGGGGCCATG
>JBKBVA010000243.1:0-4194 GCA_046289665.1 Allosphingosinicella sp. | reverse complement strand
GCCGGGGCTTCCGCAACATGAGCCTCGCGGACGCCGAGGCGGCGGGGCGGGCGCTGAAGGCCGCCTGCGCCGCGGCCGCGGCGGCGGGCATGCGGGTGTTCATCCACACCCACGGCAACGAATTCGCGCCGGTCGGCGGCACGACGCCGCTCGAGCGGATGAGCGAAGCCTCGGACAGCTGCTTCGACATCGAAGCGGACATCTTCTGGGTGAAATGGGCGGGCGAGGATCCCGCCGCCTTCATCCGCCGCTACGGCAGCCGGGTGACGTCGCTCCACCTCAAGGATATCGGCGCCGCCGGCCTCGGCAAGCCGCAGGACAAGCTGCCGCCGGAAAGCTTCACGATCCTCGGCCAGGGCTCGGTCGACTGGCCCGCCGTCATGGCCGCCTCGCGCGCGGCGGGCGTGCGCCACTACATCATCGAGGACGAATCGGCCGATCCGGCGCGACAGATACCGCCCTCGATTGCTTATTTGGATTCGATCGCCGGCTGAGGCGGCGCGCTTGCTTGTCACGCCTCGCCGCGCGTGACACCTTTCCTCCCGAACGAGACAGGGAGGATGCGCGATGGGCCACGATTTCGATCCCGAGGGGCGGCGCCTGCCAATCAAGCTCGATTCGACCTCGAACGGCGAGTTCGTGCCGATCCCGCTGACGCCGGCGCAGAAGCACGCCAACGCGCTCGCGTCCGAGCGGGCGGGGGAGACGGCGAAGAGGCTCGGCATCGGCCGGCGCCAGTTCCTGGTGTCGGCGCGCGGCGCGGCCTCCACCCTGCTCGCCTTCAACGCCGCCAACGCGCTCGCCGGCTGCAGCGGCGGCTTCTTCGACGTCGAGGAAGATGCGGCGACCGACGCCCAGCTGGCACAGGACCGGCTCGGCAAGTCGGAATGGATCTTCGACGTCCAGGGCCATTTCGTGAATCCGGAAGGGGCGTGGCTGAAGGCCGTGCCGGCCGGCGCCCGGCCCTTCTCCAATTTCGAGGGCGCCCAGTGCGAGGTGGCCGACGCGCCGGGGGAGCGCTCCTACCTCCAGTGCCTCGGCCCAAAGGAGTTCATCAAGGACGTCTTCCTCGATTCCGACACCGACATCATGGTCCTCTCCTTCGTCCCCTCGACGCGGGAGGGCGAGCCGCTGACCATCGAGGAAGCGGCGGCGACGCGGGAGATCGTCGAGCGGATGGAAGGTTCCAAGCGGCTGATGCTCCACGGCCGGGTCAATCCCAACCAGCCGGGCGACGTCGAGGACATGGACCGCCTCGTCAGCTTCGGGATCAGCGCGTTCAAGACCTATACCCAATGGGGGCCGGACGGCACCGGCTTCTGGATGACCGACGCGCCGGCCGTCGCGATGATCGAGAAGGCGCGCAAGCTCGGCGTCCGCAACATCTGCATCCACAAGGGCCTGCCGTTCGGCCCGAGGAGCTACGAGCATTCGACCTGCCGCGACATCGGCCCGGTCGCGAAGATGTTCCCGGACATGAACTTCCTCATCTACCATTCGGGCTACGTCGCCGGCGAGGCGGAAGGCCCCTACGATCCGGCGCGGACGGACGGGGTGGATGCGCTGATCACCTCGCTGGAGCAGGCGGGGGTGGGGAAGAATTCCAACGTCTATGCCGAGCTCGGCTCGACCTGGCGCTTCGTCGCGATGCGCGATCCGACCAGCGCCGCCCATTTGCTCGGCAAGCTCTTCAAGCATGTCGGCGAGGACAATGTCCTGTGGGGCACCGATTCGATCTGGTACGGATCGCCGCAGGACCAGATCCAGGCCTTCCGCACCTTCCAGATCTCCGAGGAACTGCGCGAGAAGCACGGCTATCCGGCGATCACGCCCGAACTGCGGCGCAAGGTGTTCGGCCTCAACGCCGCCAGGCCCTACGGGCTCGACGTCGCGGCGCTGCAGGGCGCGGCGGCAGGCGATGCGGTGGCGCGGGAGCGGGCGGCCTATGCCGAGCGGCCGAATCCGAGCTTCGTCACCTACGGCCCGCGCACGCGCCGGGAATATGCCAATCTGATGCGCAACAGCGGCGGCCAGCCCTAGCCGGAAGGGGGCCGGAGCCCGCCATGCAACGACCCGCCCTCCGGGTCGTTACCTCTGCGTCCTGAAAGTCCGCGGAGATCGTCATGGAAGTGTTGCTTACCCGCCGCCGGCTGATCGCCGCCGGCCTCGTTTTCCCTCTTTTCACCCTGCCCGGCTGCGCGACGCGGCTCGGGGACCTCGGCGGGTTCGGGATCGAGGACGCGATCCGCCGCATCCTCACGCTCTCGTCCCAGCGGGCCTTCGAGCAGCTGCTGACCGATCAGGGCTTCTTCCAGGACGATCTGGCGCGGGTGACCCTGCCGTCGCAGCTCGGCGGCAGCGGCGTCACCTCGGCGCTCGCCGTCCTGCTCGGCACCAGCGCGGTGCAGGACCGGCTGCTGCGGCTGGTCAACAGCGCCGCGCGCGAGGGGGCGGAGGCCGCCGCCCCGCTGGTCTACGATTCGATCCGCAACATGACGATCTCGGACGCGATGTCGCTGGTGCGCGGCGGGCCGACCGCGGCGACCGACTATCTGCAGCGCAGCATCGGCGACCGGATCTTCGACGCGATGTTCCCGCAGGTCGGCAGCGCGATGCGCAGCCTCGACAACGGCCTCATCAACCGCGCCCTCGGCGTGGTGACGGGGATCGATTTCACCGGGCTGCAGGCCGACATCACCCGCAAGGGCGCGCTCGGCATCTACCGGGCGATCGGCCGCGAGGAAGCGGCGATAAGGGCGAACCCCCAGGCGACCGGGGATCCGCTCCTGATCGGCGTCTTCGGCCTCGGCCGCTAGGGGCGCGGTTTCGGAGAGGAAATAGCCGGCGGCGAGCAGGAAGGCCGCGCAAATTTCCGCCGCCGGCCCGGCATAGCGCGTCCCCCCTCGCGCACCGGGCGGCCGCTGGCTAGAAGGGCGCGACTCTGAGCTGCGGAAGGCCTTCACCCATGAAATTCTTCGTCGACACCGCCGACACCGGCGAAATCCGCGACCTGGCCGAGACCGGCCTGCTCGACGGCGTCACCACCAACCCGTCCTTGGTCAGGAAGGCGGGCCGCGATTTCCTCGAAGTGGTGAAGGAGATTTGCGAGATCGTCCCCGGCCCCGTCTCGGCCGAAGTGGTCGCCACCGACCATCAGGAGATGATGCGCGAGGCCGAGGTGCTGCGCAAGGTCGCCGACAATATCGCGATCAAGGTGCCGCTCACCATCGACGGCCTCAAGACCTGCAAGGCGCTGACCACGGACGGCACGATGGTGAACGTCACTTTGTGCTTCACCGCCAACCAGGCGCTGCTCGCGGCGAAGGCGGGGGCGTCGTTCATCTCGCCCTTCGTCGGCCGCCACGACGATATCGGCTTCGACGGGATGCAGATCATCTCGGAGATCCGCACCATCTACGACAATTACGATTTCGAAACCGAGATCCTCGTCGCCAGCGTGCGCCACCCGGTACACGTCCTCCAGTCGGCGATGATCGGCGCCGACGTCATGACGGCGCCGCCCGCCGTCATCCGCCAGCTCTTCAAGCACCCGCTCACCGACCGCGGGCTCGAGGCCTTCCTCGCCGACTGGGCGCAGACGGGCCAGAAGATCGGCTGACGCACACGGGCCTCCCCATGCCCCGCGAGGGGAGGGGGGTCCGTTGCACGAAATCCCCATCGCTTATTAACCCTCTTCGGGTTAGGCTCGCGGCCATGGGAAAGGTGATCAACTTCGAGGATCGGGCGGTGGCCAACCTGCGCGCGCGGGTCGCGGCGGCGGAGGAGGCCAATCAGGACCTCATCGCCTTCGCCCGCGGCCATTCGGGCGCGGTCGCCTCGATCCACGAAGCGGTGCTCGCCGCGGTCGATGCCGAAGGGTTCGACCATCTCATCCACATCGTCACCCAGGAATGGCCGCAGATCCTCGGCCTGGACGCGGTCGCGGTCGCCCTGTTCGTCGGCGACAAGGGCATGCGCGCCGACGCTTCGGGGCTGCAGTTCGTCGATCCCCGCGTCATCGCGCGTTCGGTGCACGGCCTCGAAGGCGTGCTGCTGCGCGCGGTCGAGCGCGGGCATCCGCTGTTTGGGCCGGCCTGCGAGCTGATCCGCGCCGAGGCGCTCGTCCGGCTCGACAGCGAGCCGCCGCTGCCGACGGGCCTGCTCGCCTTGGGGCAGCGGGCGGGGCAGGGCTTC
>JBKBVA010000242.1:0-4197 GCA_046289665.1 Allosphingosinicella sp. | reverse complement strand
CACCGAGCCCAGCGTGGTGTTGCGCGGGGCGTCCGGGCGCTCCGGCGGCGATCGCGGCGCGTCGCGTTTCCGGGCCGCGCTGGCGACGGTGCAGCGCGGGCCGCTGGTGTCGGCCCCGGAGCAGCTGGAGAGAGTGGTCCTGTCGCTCCGCGACGCGCTGCGGGCGGCGGGCTTTTCGAGCCTCGTCCTGGGCCCGCGCTTCGCGGGGGAGGAACGGCGAGCGGCGGAGGAGACGCTGGCGCGCTGCGGCTTCGCCGCGCTGCCGGCCGCCGAGCAGGCGCTGCACATCGTCACCGGCAAGGTCGCCCTCGACGGCACCGAAGAGGAGATCCTCGCCTCGTTCAAGCAGCGCGGGCGGCGCGCGATCCGCAAGGCGGCGGAGCGGGCGACGGTGCGCGAGGCGGCGGCGGAGGACCTGCCCGCCTGCCAGAGGCTGCTCGATGCGTTTCACGCCCGCCGCCCGGATTACGACGCCCGCGGCCAGGCCGACGTGGCGGCACAGGCGCGGCTCGTCGCCGCGCTCGGCGGCGGGCTGCTCGTCGCGGAGGAGGAGGGCCGGATCGTCGGCTTCCACAGCTTCGTCCGCCAAGGTCGGGACGCGATCTGGCTGGCCATGGCGGGCGACGACGATCCGAAGGCGCCGCGCGGCTACCTCCTGCTGTGGGAAGCGATGCGGCGGGCGCGGGCGCTGGGGCTTTCCGGCTACGACCTCGCCGGCCTGGCGCCGGAGGGGGCGGAATCGGGACGGGACCAGTTCAAGACCGCCTTCGCGCCGGTTCGCGAAGAGCTGCTGCCGGCGCACCTCGCGGCGCTGAAGCCGGTTCGCCATGCCGTCTTCTTCACCCTGCGCCGCCTCTATCGGGCGCGGCGGCGATGAGGATCGCCTTCCTCCTCCCCCATCTCAGGCCCGGCGGCGCCGAGCGGGTGGTGGTGAACTATCTGCGAGCGCTGGACCGGGCCCGGTTCGAGCCCGTGCTGCTGCTCGGGCGGAGGGAGGGCGCGTTCCTCGATCTCGTGCCCCCGGATGTGGAGGTGGTCGATCTCGGCGGCGCGCGTGCGCGGCGGCTGCCGGGGCGGCTGGCGGCGGAGCTTTCGGCGAAGTGCATCGACATCGCCTATTCCGCGACCGACGCGATGAACCTCGCCCTCCTCGCCAGCCGCTGGTGGGGCGCCCGGCGGACCCGGCGGATCGTCTCCGTCCACACCAATCCCGCCGAGCATCTGGCCGAGGCGAAGCGGAAGGCGCTGCGGCTATGGGCGATGCGGCGCCTCTACCCCTGCGCCGACCTCGTCGCGGCGCCGACCGAGGCGATCGCGCGAGAGCTGGAGCGCCTGATCGGCCGCCGCCTTCCCGCGCTGGTCCTGCCCAACCCGGTGGTCGAGCCGGGGACGGCGCCGCGCGACGCGCCTGGCGGGCGGCCCCGGATCGTCGCCGCCGGGCGGCTCGTCGAGGCCAAAGGCCACGATCTGCTGATCGACGCCGCCGCCGGCCTTGGCGGCGTGGAGTTCGACCTCGTCATCCACGGCGAAGGCCCGCTGCGCCCGGCGCTGGAACGGCGCATCGCCGAGCGGGGGCTGGAGGGGCGGGTGACGCTCGCCGGCCATGCCGCGGATCTGCCCGCTCGGCTGCGGGGCGCGGACCTGTGCGTCCTTCCCTCCCGCCGCGAGGGGTTCGGCAACGTCATCGTCGAAGCGATGGCGGCGGGCGTGCCGGTGCTCGCTGCCGCCTGCAGCGGGCCGGCCGGGCTGATCGAGGACGGGCGCAACGGCTTCCTCGTCCCGCCGGGAGATGCCGCGGCATTGGGCGCGGCGATGGCCGCCCTGCTCGCCGATCCGGCGCGGCGCGCGTCGGTCGTCGAGGCGGGGCGCCGCACCGCCCGGCGCTACGAGATTCCGGCGGCGACGCGGCTGTTCGAACGGGCGGTCGAAGCGCTCGCCGGTAAGGAGCCGCGCGCCAACCATCCCGAAGCGGGACAGGCGGCGCGTTAACCAGCCATGTAAGTGTTTTCAGGCGCCCAAGCCGGGTATCTGCCGCCTCAGGACCAAGACAAGGTGATCCGACGTGGCGTTTATCCGGCTTCTCCTGCTCTCCCTGCTGCTCGGCCCGCTGCTCGCGGGGTGCGCCAAGGTCGATTACGACCTGCCGATGGCGCTGGACATCGACCGGCCGAGCACCGAAGCCGCCATGCTCGCCAACAAGAGGATCGAAGAGGCGATCGCCGCCAGGGGCGATTTCCAGGCGGGCGACCTCGTCCGCATCTCCTTCCCCTACATGCCGAGCCTCGATGCCGAGCAGCGCGTGTCGCCCTCCGGCTTCATCAGCCCGCCTCTGCTGCCGCCGGTCCAGACGCGGGGGATCACCGCCGGCGCGCTGCAGCAGCAGCTGGAAGGCGCCTATCGCGGCAAGCTGAAGCACCCCCATGTCGCGGTCGCCCTGGTCGAATATAACCGCAAGCCCGCGCCGCCCGAATTCTTCGTGCTCGGCGAAGTGGTGGCGCCCGGGGTCAAGGAATATCGCGACGGCCTGACGCTGATGGAGGCGATCGCCCGCGCCGGCGGGGCCAACCGCTCGGCGAACCTGAAGAAGGTGGTCGTGATCGAGCCGAACGGGGCGCAGCTCGCCGCCCGGATGGTGGATTTCGACAACCTGCTCACCGGCAAGGGCGACCCCGGCAACCGGGTGGTGCCGGTGATCGGGCCCAATGCGGTGGTGATCGTGCCGCCGACCAGCCTTGCGCTCACCGCCGACCGCGCCCAGCAGATCCGCTCGATCGTCGGCTTTTCCGGCCTCCACGCCGGCTTTCCGATCAGCGACATCGTGAAATAATGCTCGCGCCGCCCGCCGACTCCACCGACTGGGACGATCCGCCGCCGCCGCGCTTCGGGCCGGCGGCGCTCGTCGCGCTGGCGGTCGCGCGCTGGCGGATCGTCGTCGCCATCGTCTTCGCGACGACGGCCTTCGCCTTTGCCTACAGCCATTTCGTGCTGGCGCGCGATCCGCTGTTCAGGGCCGCGGCGACGCTCGACATCGCGCCGAGCGAGGCGCAGCTCGAATTCGGCAACGCCTTCGCGCGGGGCAATGCGCTGCAGAGCGCGGGGCTGCTCACCCAGACCTATGCCGAATATGCGACCTCACGCCCGGTCGTCGAGGCGATCGCCGACGCGTACCTGGCGGAGCATCCCGAGGCGCTGGAGCGGCAGCCGGGCGGCCTCGGCATCCGCCGCACCCTCCGCATGCTCGACGAGGGCGGGCCGGCGGTGCGCGAGCCGCGGGCGCTGTTCGTCGAAAATCTCGGCAAGGCGATCGACGTCGCCAGCGTCGAGGGGACGCATTTGCTGCGCATCCAGGTGCTGTGGGGCGATCCCCAGGCGGCCGCGGCCATCGCCAATGCGGTCGCCGACCGGCTGATCGCCGAGGCGGACGCGCGGGCGGCGGGGCCGACGGCGACGCTCAACCGCAGCATCGCGGACCGGCTCGCCGAGACGCGGGACCTGCTCAACCAGCGCCAGCTGGAGGCGGCGCAGGTGCGCGCCTCGCTCGGCGTCGCCGACGTCCAGCGCCAGAAGGAGGCGCTGATCCAGGAGCGGCTCGCCGAGGAATCGCGGCTGGTGAACGAGCGGGCGCAGATCGCGTCGAGCTCGGCGCAGGTCGGCCAGCTCCAGCGCCAGTCGGACGGGCTGCTGTCCTCGGCGACGCCGGTGGTGGAGCAGACGCTGGCGGTCGAACGGCCGCGGCTCGCCGGGCTGCAGCAGTCGGTCCGCCAGCGCGCGGCGCGGGTCGGGCAACTCAACGCGCAGCTCGCGCGGCTCGGCCAGTCGGAGAGCCGGCTCGGCGTGCTCGACCGCGAGATCGAGGCGCTGAAGCTGCAGGTCGCGGCGCTCGCCGACCGCCACAATGCGGTCGAGCTCGAGACCCTGGCCGGCGCGCCGCCGATCCGGGTGGTGGAGCGCGCCGCGCCGCCGCTCGCCCGCGACAGCCCCCGCGTCGTCACCAACACCCTCCTCGGCTTCCTCGGCGGCTGCGCGCTCGCCGGCCTGTTCCTGCTGGTCGCGCCGCGGCCCGGCGCCCTCTTCGCCGAGACGCGCGAGACGCTGCCGCAGCCCTTTGCCGGCCGCAGCTATGCGGGCGCGGGGGGGAAACACAGAAGCAAAGAAAGAATCACGCAAAAAGGAAGAAGGAAGAGGCAGGACCGCCTC
>JBKBVA010000241.1:0-4198 GCA_046289665.1 Allosphingosinicella sp. | reverse complement strand
GCCCCGGTCGCGGAAGTGCTGGCCGGCGCGCGCGAGCGGCTCGCCAGGGCCGGGTTCGACCCGGTCGATTATGTCGCGTTGCACGATGCCGAGACGCTGGCGCCGGTCGCCGCGCTGGACCGGCCGGCGCGCCTGCTCGCCGCGGCGCGGATCGGGCGCACCCGGCTGATCGACAATCTCGCGGTGGAGCCCCTCGCCGGCTGATTGGTCACTGCGGCGTTAACCATTTGTTGGTGATCGGGGGCGCAACTTGCCCGCGACAGCCAGCAAAAAGGGGCACGTCAACATGGGGAACAGCCTGAAGTCCGCCGCTTTCCTGATCGAAAGCCGCCTCGCCGACGCCGCCTGCGGCGATCCGGAGGCCCTCTACGAACTCGGCGTCGCCTACTCGACCGGCACGCACGGCCTCGACGTCGACCTCATCGAAGCGCACAAATGGTTCAACCTCGCGGCCCTGAACGGCAGCGGGCGCGGCCAGCAATGCCGCGCCGAGATCGCCGAGGAAATGACGGCGCGCGAGATCGCCGAAGCCCAGCGCCAGGCGCGGGCCTGGCTTTCCACGGCGGGAATGCGCCGGGCGGCCTGAGCCGAGAGCGGGCGCCGCCCCTCTGCCTCCCCGCGCGACGCGTGGGGAGGGGGACCACCCGCAGGGTGGTGGAGGGGTAGCCGCCGTATAGTCCGAGGGTCCGCGCCGGGACCGCTGGGTCCGGCGCCCTTTACCCCTCCACCAGCTTCGCTGGTCCCCCTCCCCATCTGCGATGGGGAGGCAGTTATTCCTTCTCCGCCCCCGGTCTCCACCCGTCCTTATACTTCTCGAACCAGGCGAGGATCGCCGCGGCCTTGGCGGCGGACTGGGAGGGCCGCGCCGCGAAGCCGCCGTGGCTGGCGCCGGGCACCTTGACCAAGGCGGTCGGCACGCCCTCGATCTGCAGCGCCGCATAATATTGCTCGGACTCGCTTACCGGCGTGCGGTAATCCTCGCTGCCGACGACGACGAGGGTGGGCGTCCTGACGTTGCCGACCAGCGAGAGCGGCGAATATTTCCAGTAGCTCTCCGGATCCTCCCACGGCTTCTTCTCGAACCAGTAGCGGGAGGTGAACATCGTCATGTCCATGGTGAGCGCCTCGCTCACCCAGTTGATCACCGGCTTCTGGGTCGCCGCCGCCTTGAAGCGGTCGGTCTTGCCGATGATCCACGAGGTGAGGACGCCGCCGCCCGATCCGCCGGTGACGAACAATCTGTCCGGATCGACGAAGCCCTGCGCGATCGAGGCGTCGACCGCGCTCATCAGGTCGTCATAGTCGCGGCTCGGATAATTGTGGTGGATGGTCCGCGCGAATTCGGTCCCGTAGGAGGAGGAGCCGCGCGGATTGACCGAGAGCACCGCATAGCCGGACGCCGCGTAGAGCTGGTTGTCGGTGGCGAAATAGGGGCCGTAGGCGGCGACCGGTCCGCCGTGGATCTCGAGGATCAGCGGCACGCGCTGCCCCTCGCTCCAGGTCGGCGGCAGGGTCAGCCAGGCGTCGATCGGCCGGCCGTCGAAGGCGGTGACCGGGATCTTGCGCACCTCGCCCAGGCGCTTCGAGCCGAGCAGCTCGGCATTGAGCCGGGTCAGCGTCCTGGCGTCGCCGTTCTTGATCACCGCGACGTCGGCCGGGCGGGTCGGCGAGCCGGTGGTGAAGGCGACGCTGCCGTCGCGCGCGACGCTGAAGGAGCCGCCCGTATAGGGCCGGTCCAGCGTGGCGCCGGCCAGGGCGTCGGTGACGGGACGGATGGTGCCGTCCAGCGAGACGCGGGCGATCCGGGTGCGGCCCGCATCCTCGTAGGAGACGAAGATGGAGCGTCCGTCCGCGGCCCAGGCGGGCGCCGCCACCTCGCGGTCCAGCCCCTCGGTGAGGACGCGCCGGCCGGTGCCGTCGCGGTTCATCACGTGGAGGCGGGCGCTGTGATAGTTGAAGCGCTGGTCGTCATAGCCGACCCAGGCGATCATCCGGCCGTCCGGGGAGACGGCGGGCGCGTCGTCGGGGCCGTCGCGGTCGGTCAGCGCCTGGATCGCGCCCGTGGCGGTGTCGAGGGCGTAGACTTCGGTGTCGAACGGCTCGCGCTCCCAATCCGCCTCGCGGTTGCCGGAGAAGACGAGGGTGCGCCCGCCCGGCACCCAGGAGAGCGGCCCGTCATGGTTGCGGGCGCCGAAGGTGAGCTGGCGCGGGGCGCCGCCGTCGGCGGAGACGAGGAAGAGCTGGCTGTAGCCGGGCTTCACATAGCCGCCGGCGTCGGTGCGGTAGGTGACGGCTGTGTGGATTTCGAGCGGCTCGGCCCATTGCGCGCCTTCGGGCTTGGGCGGCGCCTTACCGAGCTTCATGCCTTCGTCGGGGACGAACATCGCATAGGCGATGCGGTTGCCGTCCGGCGCCCAGGCGATGGCGGAGGGGCTGTCGGGCAGGCCGGTGATGCGCACCGCCTCGCCGCTCTCCATCCAGCGCACGAAGAGCTGGGCGGCGCCCCCTTCCGCGGTGGAGATGTAGGCGAGGCGCCGGCCGTCGGGGGACCAGCGCGGCTGGCTGTGGGCGCCGGGGCCGGCGGCGATCGGCATCTGCTCGCCGGTGCGCGTGTCGACCAGCCAGATCGACGGACGCATCCGGTCGGTCATGATGTCGCCGGAGCGGCGGACATAGGCGATCTTCGAGCCGTCCGGGCTGATCTGCGGATCGGCGGCGACCTCGAGGCTGAACAGGTCGCGGCCCTCGAGGAGCGGCGAGGGCGCTTCGGGCGGCGCCGCGGCCAGCGCCTGGGCCGAGGTGACGACGAGCAGCAACGCAGCCAGACGGCGGATCATGAAGGCCTCCCTGTATCTGTTCTCGGGCCGCCTTATGCGCCGCCGCCGTCCTTCCGAAAAGGCGTCATCTGGCCCAGAGCGGCGATCTCTCCGGCGACGGCGGCGCGCTCCCGCTCCAGATAGTCGGCGACGGCGCGACGGAAGCTGGGATCGGGGAGGAAGTGGGCGGACCAGGTCGGCACCGGCCGGTAGCCGCGGGCGAGCTTGTGAGCCCCCTGCGCCCCCGCTTCCACCCGCGACAGGCCGCGCGCGATCGCCGCTTCGATCGCCTGATAATAGCAGATCTCGAAATGGAGGTGCGGCACCTCGGCCACCGTGCCCCAATAGCGGCCGTAGAGCGTGTCGGCGCCGATCAGGTTGAGCGCGCCGGCGATGGGCACGCCGTCGCAGCGCGCGAAGACGAGCAGCACCCGGTCCGCCATCCGTTCCCCGAGCAGGGAGAAGAAGGCGCGGGTGAGATAGGGGCGGCCCCATTTGCGCGCGCCGGTATCCTGGTAGAATTCCCAGAAGGCATCCCAATGGGCCTCGGTGATCGCGGCGCCGGTGACGTGCTCGACGCTCAGCCCCTCCAGCGCCGCGGCGCGTTCCTTGCGGATCGCCTTGCGCTTGCGGGAGGACAAGGCGGCGAGGAAGTCGTCGAAGCTGGCATAGCCGTCATTGTGCCAGTGGAACTGGCTGTCGGCGCGGATCAGCCAGCCCGCCGCCTCGAACAGGGCGATCTCGTCCTGCGCGATGAAGGTGGCGTGGGCGGAGGAGAAGCCGTTCTGCTCGACGATCGCCTCCGCGGCGCGGATCAGGCCGGGCGCGAGGGCAGGGTCGCGCGCCAGCAGGCGTCTGCCCGGCACCGGCGTGAACGGGACGGCGATCTGCAGCTTGGGGTAATAGGACCCGCCCGCCCGCTCCCAGGCGTCGGCCCAGGCGTGGTCGAAGACATATTCGCCCTGGCTGTGGCTCTTCACATAGGCCGGCATGACCGCCGCGGGCGCGCCGTCCGCGCCGTCGATGGCGACCGGAACCGGCTGCCAGCCGGTCCGCGCGGTCGCGCTGCCCGATTCCTCCAGCGCGGAGAGGAAGGCGTGGCTGAGAAAGGGGTTGTCGGGGCCGGCGCAGGCGTCCCACGCCGCGGCGTCGAGGCTGGCGACGCCCGGCGCGATGCGGGCGAGGATCTCGCTCATCGCGCCGTCTCGTAGATGATCTGGTCGGCGTGGCGGGCGGCCCTGGCGCGCTCCCCCGCGCTGCGGACGGTCCAGGTGCAGCTGGTAGATGTTCGCCGCACTGTATAGGCTGGTGCTGGGCTCGGCCACGAACTCGATCCAGTCCTGCTCGCCGAACCAGGTGCTCGCACTGCTGTGGAAAGGCAC
>JBKBVA010000240.1:0-4249 GCA_046289665.1 Allosphingosinicella sp. | reverse complement strand
CCGGATTCTATCTCGATCTGGTCTATAACGGCCCCGGCGAGCCTTCCTGTCGGGCGCCCCGATCCGTCCTGGACCGCCGCGTTTCGCCGCCGCGGCCGGGACGCCGGACTCCTGAAGGATAGAGGCCAGGATGGATCTTCTTCTCACCCTTGCGGGCGCGGCCGTCGTGCTGGTGACGACCGCCGACATCTTCTTCAGCGTGCTGTTCCCCGCCAGCCGGCACGGACCGGTGCGCAAGCCGCTGTCGACCGGCATCTGGCTGGCGTTCCGCCTGGTCGGCGGGCTTCTCCACGGCCGCCGCCGGCGCAACGTCCTCTCCTATAGCGGGCCGGCGGTGATCAGCGCGACGCTGATCGGCTGGTTCCTGCTCCTGACCGCCGGCTTCGCCCTCCTCTTCAAGCCGGCGCTGGGAACGGCCATCCTCGCCGATGCCGGCCCAACGCCGACCGGCTGGGCGGCGGCCTTCTATTATGCCGGCTTCAACATCACCACGCTCGGCGTCGGCGATCTGACGCCGTCGACGGGCGCCTACCGGCTCCTGACCATCGCGGCCGCGGCGACCGGCTTCGCCTATTTCAGCATGTCGATCACCTATTTCCTGTCGGTCTATTCCCACCTCACCGGCCGCAACGCCTATGCCCGCGGCCTCCACCACCTCACCGGGCGCAGCGGCGACGCGGCGGCGGCGATCGCCGGCATCGCCGACGACGAGAGGCCGGACGATGCGCGCCAGCATGTCGGGGCGAAGGCGGACTATCTGCGCCAGATCCACCAGTCCGTCTGCTTCTATCCGGTGCTGCGCTATTTCCACTATCGCGACCCGTGCTACGCTCTGCCGCGGATCCTGCTCGTCGCGCTCGACACGGCGACCCTGATCCGGAGCGCGCTCGATCCGGCGCCCTATCGCCGGCTGCTCCGCTCGGTCGAACTCGCCGAGCTGATGGATGCCGCCGACGATCTGCTCGCCGGGCTCGCGCCGGAGGGGAGGATCCGTCCGCCGGAGCCTGCCGAGACGGCGCAGTGGCAGGAGCGGTTCGACGACGCCTGGGCCCTGCTCCAGCGCGCGGGGGTAAGCCTGCGCGCAGACCGGGCCGCGGCGGCGCAGGCCTATGTGGCGGAACGCGCGCGATGGAACCCGCCGCTGCGGGCGCTGGCGGACATCATGCTCTACGAGTGGGCCGAGGTCGAGCAGGACCGCCTCGCGGACGGCCCGCGGACTCCGCCGCGACCCCGCGCACCGGCCGACACGTAGAATCGCGGCCGCAGGAGCCCGGCGATCCGTTGCGGCGGGGACGAATCCGCCCCGTGCGGCGGAAGACTCCCTCCGGTCCGGGCGCAGGCTCCGCCGCAGCGATCTTTGTTCCCGCTGATTCTATTTGGAAAATAGCGCTGCGGGGTCTCTCGAATCGACTGCAAGAACAGGGTGACTCGGAAATTACCCATATGGCGCACGTCGACTGTCGTGACGGCCTCTCCTTATCTATGTTGTTCTGGAGGGGACTTTGAGATAGACTTCGCAGTCTGCCCGAGCGAGTCAGGATGAGCGGGAAGGGCTCCCGATGGGTTGTCGCGTGAGGAAGTCTGCCGCCTGCTCCTGGCCGTCGCCGGGCGAGGCCTTTCCGCACATTCCCGCCTGGATCGTCGGCCGCTCCGCCGCCTTCGCCGATGTCCTTCAAAAGATTGCCCGTCTGGCCGATCACGACGTCCCGGTCCTCGTCGAAGGGGAGACCGGCACCGGCAAGGACGTGCTCGCGCGCCTCCTCCACTATCTGAGCGCCCGCGCCGGCCGGCCCTTCGTGCCGGTCAATGCCGGCGCCCTGCCCGATTCGCTGTTCGAGAAGGAGCTGTTCGGCCACGCCGCCGGCGCCTTCACCGATGCGAGGGGCGGGGCCAAGGGGCTGGTCGAGGCCGCGCAGGGCGGCACCTTGTTCCTCGACGAGATCGACTCGCTGAGCGCGCACGGCCAGGTCGCGCTGCTCCGGTTCCTCCAGGACGGCAGCTACCGGCGCGTCGGCGCGCCGCGCGACCAGGTTGCCGACGTGCGGGTGGTGACGGCGACGAACGCCGATCCGCTGGCGCTGGTGGAAAGCGGCAAGGTCCGCCGCGACCTCTACTACCGCCTCTCCGGCATCACCGTGCGCATTCCGCCGCTGCGCGAGCGTCCGGAAGACATCATCCCGCTCGCCGAGCATTTCCTGTCCGAGTTCGGAGCGAGGCGGCGCACGTCCCGGCCGCGCCGGCTGGGCGCCGAGCTGCGCGTCTGGCTGCTCGGGCAGAGCTGGCCCGGCAATGTCCGCGAGCTGCGCAGCGTCGTCGAGCATTGCGCCATCATGAGCGACGAGGACGTGCTGGCGCCGCCGCAGGGCGGACCCGGGGGCGATGAGGCGAAGCCGGGCCGGAGCGGTTTCCGCGAGGCCAAGGCGCGCGCGGTCTCGACCTTCGAGCGCAGCTACCTCCAACGGCTGATGCAGCAGCATCGCGGCAACGTGACGCAGGCGGCGCTCGCCGCCGGCAAGGAGCGCAAGGCGTTCAGCCGGCTCCTGCGCAAGCACCGGCTGGAGCGGTCGGAGTTTACCGGCGAGAACGCCTGATCCGGGTCAGACGAGCTGCATGAAGCCGTCGGTCATCAGCGCCGCGAAATCGATTTCCGGCCGCGTGATCTCGATATTGTCGGTGTTGAAATCGAGGCCGGTCCGCTCCGACCAGGCGATCGGCACGGTGACGCCGACCGCCATTTCCGGCCCGAACGACCCGAGCGTGCGCCGCCACGGGCCCCAGGTATGCTCGATCTCCGTCACCCACAGGTCGACGCCCGCGGTGACGCTGGCATTGACCCCGACCTCGAACTGGGGCCGCGCTTCGGCATGGGCGCTGGCGGCGAGCGACAGTCCGGCGGCCTGCGTCCAGTGCAGGTTGACGTCGGCGCGGGCCTCGGCGAGCAGGCCGAGCCTGGCGTCGAGGCCGATGCGGCCCTGCACATAG
Source organism: Allosphingosinicella sp. (assembly GCA_046289665.1). GTDB lineage: Bacteria > Pseudomonadota > Alphaproteobacteria > Sphingomonadales > Sphingomonadaceae > Allosphingosinicella. Next base: position 1,267 of record JBKBVA010000240.1, on the reverse strand, counting down.
GCGACGGTCGCCCGCGCGCGCAGCCCGCCGCCTATGTCGAGCGTGAGGCCGGCCCCGGCCGGCACCACGAACGATGCCGTCCCGTCGACCACCGCCTCCTCGGGGCGGGCGAGGTCGAGCGTCACGCTGACGGCGGTATTCTCGAGCGTGCCCGGCCCGACGAACGCGTCGAAGTTGAGACGCGCGTCGACGAAGCCGAAAATGCCGATGCCGACCCCGCCGAGCGAGACGCCCCAGATCGGAAATTCGGGCGGCTGCACGTGGAGGAGCTCGCGCCGGTAGCTGCGCCGCGCGAAGACTTCGTGGGTCGGCGGCAGCGCGATCTCGCCGCTCACGATCACCCGCTGATCCGGGGTGAGCTCGATCTCCGCCGTTCCGGTGAGGATGCCGAAGCGCAGGCTCGCCGAGCCGCGGCCGGTGATGGAGAAGGTCGGGGAGACCTGGCCTTCTACCGGCTGGCCGGTCTCGTCGAGCCGCGCGTTGGTCGCGCGCACTTCGAGCGAGCCCGAGGCGGGCCCCTGCTGGAAGGCGGCGGTGCCGGAGAGGGTGAAGACCGGGCCGTCCACCGCGATCGTCAGCTGGCCTGCCGCGGGCGGGATGCTGAAGCGGGCGGTGCCGGTGCCGGAAATCCGCCATTGCCCGTCGTCGGGATTGGAGTTCGCCCTCACCGACAGGACGGCGTCCGTAATTCCTGGGATGTTCGAGATGGGCAGCGGCAGGTTGGTCGCGGCGATGGTGATGCCGGTCTCGCGCGCATAGCCGACGGTGACGGTGGAGCCGGCGAGCGGGGGCGCGAGGTTGAGCGTTCCGCCGAGTTCGATCACGTCGCGGGAGAAACGGCCCCGCACCGTGCCGGAGGTGACGCCGGGGAGCACGCCCTCCCTGACCCCGGCGTTCAGCGTCAGGTCCAGCGTGTCGTTCGCCATGCTGTAGCGGATCGTCGCCGAGGCCGGGTTGAGGAAGTTCATGTCGAAGTTGAACGTGCCCTCGAGGATCGTGTCCTGGGCGGTGGTGCGGGCGGTGACGGTGCCGCTGCCCACGCCGTCGACCCGTACCGCCGCGCTTCCGGCGAGGAACAGGCCGTGTTCGCCGAAGCCGAGGTCGATCGAGGCCTCGGTCACGCTGACGGGCCCGAATTTGAGGGCATCGGTGGGGATGGGGAACCGCACCATGACTTCGTTGCCGCGCAGGAAGATCGGGATGCGGAGGTTCGGGAACAGCGCCTTGGTCGTTTCGATCACGCCGGTGGCGAAAATGTCTCCCTGGG
>JBKBVA010000023.1:0-15787 GCA_046289665.1 Allosphingosinicella sp. | reverse complement strand
GTCGTAGCGCTGGGCGAGGTCGGAGAGGGTGCTCGACATGCCGGCGAGCGGAAGATCGAGCGCGCGGAAGTCGCGGCCGTTCCAGCCGTTTTCGACGAAGGTCTCGGCGGCGATGCCGAGGCCCGTCACTTCGCTGGCGAATCCGCGCTTCTTCACCACCGCCGAGACGGTGGAGATGAGGTAGGTGAGCGCAAGGGTGACCAGCACCATCCCGGTCCCGTTGGTCAGCGCCGCGGCGATCTGCCAGCCGCCGCCATTGGGCGCGAAGTCCCCGTTGCCGGCGGAGAACATCATGTAGCCGACGAAGTAGATGCGCGCCGGCCAGTCGGCGGGCGTCTTGTCGTGCGCCTGGAGCAGGGCGTCGGTCCCGGCGGCGAAGACGAGGACCCAGCCCGCCCACAGCAAGAGGATCCACATCGCCAGCGTCAGGAAGATGATCAGCGGCCCGAACAGGCTGAGCAGCCGGTGGCGCCGCCCGTTGCCGAACACGGCGCGCGCGCCGCGCCAGATCCAGGTCGACAGCCGGCCGGAGAGCGATCCGGCACCCCCGTCCACCCAGAGCGTCGTCCACAGCGCGTCGAGGAAGACGACCAGGATGAGCGCGACCCCCGCGATGAGGAACAACCAGCTCATCCGCTGCGCCTTCCAAACGCGTTCGAACGCACGGGGGCGGGGCGATTCGGGACGGTGGCGGGCATGCCGATGGAACGAGTCCTGGCAAGAAAGTTTCCCATCCGTACCGACGTCCGCCCGAGTCGTGGGCGGCCCCCGCGTCACCGCGCAATCGAAGCAGTCATTCCGCCAAAACGGATGAATCCCGGCGCCATACTGGCGGTCGACTTCAAGGTTTTCTTTTATTTTACCGCGATTTGCGCGTTTTTAGGCATTGCAATTGGTTTCGCCGTCTCTAGGCTCGCCGGTTCGTGGTTAAGGGGTGGGCCGAGTTGGCAACACGTAGTTACGCGTACCTTCGCCGGGCCGCCGGCCTGTTGCTGCTGCTCCTCGGCTTCCTGGTTGCGGCCGCCCCCGGCGCCGCGCAGATCCCCTCGGTGCTCGAGGAGATCTCCCTCGTCACCCAGGACGCCGACCGCGCCACCTTCCTGCTCCGATTCTCGCCCGACGAGCCGCAATTTGCCGCCGTCGACGTCAATCCGCGCCGCCCCGAACTGGTGATGCGATCGACGCTGCGGGCGCCGCGCGTGCCGCGCCAGAACCGGGGGGAGGGGCTGGTGCGCGGCTTCTCGTTCGAGACGGTGCAGGGCGACCTCGTGCTGCGTTTCGACACGGCCGGGCCGGCGCGGATCAAGACGGAGCCGGCGAGCGACCGCAACATCCAGGTCACTCTCTCGCGCGTCAGCGAGGAGGAAGCGACCGGGAGCCGCCCGATCGGCTCGACCGGCGAGGTGGTGGTGCCGGCAAGCGACCTTCCCGCTTACGCGCAGGCCGGCGGCTACGACGCCTACCAGCCGGGCGATTCGTACGAGCTGGTGCCGCTCAAATATGCCGACGTCAGCGAGATTATCGGCCTGCTCGTCGAGGGCGAGACGATCCAGCCGAACAACATCTTCATCCGGCGCGAGCCCGGCTTCGGATCGCCGGCGTCGAGCACCCAGCCCAATTATATGAGCGCGCAGAACCAGGCGCAGCGCGAGGCGGTGCCGCTCGGCCAGTCCTTCCCCGGCGCCGGCCTCGCCATCGACCGGCGCCTCAACGCGATCTGGATCACCGGCAGCCCGGAGCGGATCGCGCGCGTGAAAGACCAGATCGCGCTGATCGACATACCGGTCGATTCGGTGATCCTGGAGACCCAGTTCGTCGAGCTGACCGAGCAGGGGGTGCGCAACCTCGGCATCGACCTCAACAACGCCAACGGCCAGATCGCCGTCGGCACGCTCACCACCGGCGCCAACCTGCCGTTCGGCAGCGACCCGCGCGACGTGCTCCCGTCGGGCCAGCTCCAGGCGGCGATCTACGCGCAGGTGCAGAAAGGCGAAGGGCGCATCGTCTCGCGGCCGCGCATCGCCGCGCAGAGCGGCTCGACCGCCAAGATCATCACCGGCGACGCGCTGCCGATCCTGACCTCGATAGCGCTGTCGGGCGTCAATGCGGTGTCGCAGCAGGTCCAGTATGTGAACGTCGGCGTGACGCTGCAGATCGCGCCGCGGGTGAGTTCGGACGGCTTCGTCACCTCGCACATCTACGGCGTGGTCTCCTCCGTCACCGGCTTCTCGCAGGGCTATCCGACGATCAGCCAGCGCGAGGCGGAAACCTCCGCCTCGGTGCGCGACGGGGAGACCTTCGTGATCGGCGGGCTGACGCAGGAGAATGTGCTGACCAGCAAGTCGAAAGTGCCGGTGCTCGGCGACATTCCGGTGGTCGGCAACCTGTTCAGGCTCGACCGTTCGACCCGGTCCAAGACCGAGCTCTACATCGTCATTACGCCGCACATCGTGCGCCACCGGCGGTTCGATCTGCAGAGGGACAGCGATTCCCAAGTCCCGGACAGGTATTCCATTCCGCCTGCGCAATAAATATTTGGCGCTTTTCGGCGGACGCCGGCGTTAATCTACAATAAACCCTTACTAGCGCGCATTTTTTTCTCGACATCACTTTGATGCCGGATAGTATCCGTGTGTTGCGACGGAGTCGCCCCGACTCCGATCGCACGATAACAACATGGAGAGTAAGGGATGAGGAAATTAGCGATCATGGCGATTTCGGCGCTGCCGTTGGTAGCGCTGGCGCAGCCCGTGCAGGCGCAAGTCGCGGGTGAGAAGATTGCCGGCAGCTACATCTGCGTCTTCAAGCCGGGTGCCGTCTCGCGCGGAAACGCGCAGGCCGAGGCCAATCGCGCGGTTCAGGGGACTGGCGGTCAGGTGAGCCACGTCTACAGCGTCGCCATCAAGGGATTTGCCGCGAACCTGCCGGCGCAGGCGCTGGAGCGCGTCCAGGCTAACAACCCGAACATCGCCTATTGCGAGCAGGACCAGGTGGTCAGCATTCCCCCGGTCAAGCTGAACGGCAAGCCTTCCGACGGCGTGGTCGCGATGGCGCAGGAAACGCCCTGGGGCATCGCGCGGGTCAACGGCGGCGGCGCCGGCAACTTCGCCACCGCCTGGGTGCTCGACAGCGGCATCCAGATGAACCACCCGGACCTGCGGGTCGATTCCACCCGCAGCCGCAGCTTCCTCGGCCGCAATACCACCCCGACCGACCAGCACGGCCACGGCACCCACGTCGCGGGCACCATCGCCGCCCTCGACAACGGCACCGGCGTGATCGGCGTCGCCCCGGGCGCGCTGCTCGTGTCGGTGCGCGTGCTCGACCGCCGCGGCAGCGGGACGACCTCGGGCGTCATCGCCGGCGTCGACTATGTCGCGCAATACGGCCAGCCGGGCGATGTCGCCAACATGAGCCTCGGCGGCGGCGTCAGTGCGTCGCTCGACACGGCGGTCGCCAATGCCGCGGCCGGCGGCGTGCGCTTCACGCTGGCGGCGGGCAACGAGGGTACCCACGCGAACAATTCCTCGCCGGGCCGCGTCAACGGAGCGAACATCTACACCGTCTCCGCCTTCGGCGTCGGCGACGTGTGGGCGAGCTTCTCCAACTATGGCAACCCGCCGGTGGATTATGCCGAGCCGGGCGTGTCGGTGAAGTCGACCTACCTCAACGGCGGCTACGCGACGATGAGCGGCACCTCGATGGCTGCGCCGCACCTCGCCGGCCTGCTGCTCGCCGGGCCGGTCCAGAACGGCGGCACCGTCCAGGGCGATCCGGACGGCAATCCGGACGTGATCGGCGTCCACTGATCCCGGCCTGCCCAGGCAGTCGGAAGGGAGGGGCGGCTCGCAAGGGCCGCCCCTTTTCCGTTTGCATCGCGGCTGCCGGAATCGTCGGGTTGGGCGCTCAGCCGGAGCCGGCCCGGCAGGTCTCGGCGCCGTGCCGCACCTGCTCCTCGGCGATGCGGCGGGAGACGCCTTTCCAGTCCGGATAGTCTTCCGGCCGCTTCTTCCAGACCACCCGGTAGCCGTCGGGTATCGGCCGCCAGCGCCCGCTGCGGCGCAGGATCTCGCGGCGGCAGTTGACGCAGCGGCTGAAGTAGAAGCCGTCGTTCCAGACCTGGCGGTCTTCGGGGACGTGCCGCTTCAGGCGGCACAGCAGCCGCCCCGCCAGTCCCCCCGCGCCCGATGTCCCCACCGCGCCCTCCCTCGTCCGAAGGGGCGCGAATGTAGCAGCTTCGATGCGCGGGGAACATGGCCCGCGCGTCCGGGGTTGGCACAGACGATCCCGAAGCGGGACGGCGCGGCCCGGCCGCGCGGCCGCCGGCGGACATGGAGGCGAGGATGCAGGAGAAAGGCGAGGCCGGCGGCATGGGATGGGGACGGTTCGCGGCGATGATCGCGACGTCGACGATCGTCATGTTCTTCCTGATGTACCAGCTGGTCTACGAATTCGATCACGCCACCTTCAGCCTCAACCGGCTGCTCGCCTCGCTGGCCATGGGCGCGGTGATGACCCTGGTGATGCTCGGCTTCATGTGGCCGATGTACCGGGGTACCGGCACCAAGGCGGCGGTGCTCGCCGGGGCGGCTCTCGTCGCCGGCGGTCTGCTCTCCCTCAACCGCAGCCAGGCGCTGATCGAAGACACCGCCTTCATGAAGGCGATGATCCCGCACCATTCGATCGCCATCAACAACGCCCGCAAGGCCGATATTTCCGATCCGCGCGTGCGCCGGCTGGCGGACCAGATCATCGCATCCCAGGTGCGGGAGATCGCCGAGATGAAGCTGCTGCTGGACGATATCGATCGCAACGGCCGCCGCGGCAGCGCGCCCCTGCCGCCCCGCGCGGCGGAACTCACGCCCGACATGCTTCCGAAGATCCGGGAGGCGGTCCGCTAGCGCCGGGCCGAGAGCCCGCGAGCGGCCGGGGCCTCAGCGCCGCTCGTAGCGCGCCGCGAACTCGCTGTCGGACATGACGAGGTAGCGGATCATGTCGATCAGCGCCCAGGGCACGGTGACGATAAGGCCGATGATCGTGCAGCTCAGCACCAGCATGGCGATGCCGGAGCCGACGCGGCCGAGGTAGAAGCGGTGAATGCCCGCCGGCCCGACCACGAAGGCGAGGATCGCCGCGACGAACTTGTTGCGGTCCCCGGCGGCGCCGTGCGCGGGCGGCGGGGCCGCCGGTGCGTGGGCCGGGACGGTGCCGGGGACCGGGAAGATCGCGGTGGCGCGGTCATTCTCGACCTCGAAATCGACCTGCATGCCGATGCCGGGCTCGCCCCGGTGCGCCCAGTCGGCCGGGCGGAAGCGGTAGCGGCGGCCGTCCTCCCCGGTGATCACCCCGTCGCCGGTCCGCGTGTCTACGCCAAGCACCTGTCCGTGCATCTTCGCCCCTGTCTCGAATCGCCGACATCATGCCCGCCGCGCCGGAATTTGCAATCGGCGGGAGCGCCCCCGACGCAAATTCGGGGACGTGCCGGCGCGCCGCCGGCCGAGGGCGGGGGCTTCGAGCCCCCGCGGCGCGGGCGCGCCTCACTCCGCCTCGCGCTGCGCCTCCATGTACGTCCGGCCGATCTGGCGGGCCATTTCGGAGCGCTGTGCGCCGGCATAGACGTTGTTCGGCGCCGAATAGAGGCCGCGCAGCAGCCCCAGATCCCACGCGGTCAGCGACAGCGGCACCTCGGCCTCGGCGGACGCGTCGAGGATGGTGACGATGGTCGGCGCCTTCGATCCCTTGACCCGGTCCGGCTCGGTGCGGGCGAAGAGGCGCATCGCGGCATAATCGGCGAGCTGGGTGGTCGAGAGCCCCGCCAGCGCCCGCCGCTCGACCACCAGAGCGGTGGCCTGGAAGACGGGGCGGACCGGCGCGCTGATCCGCGACGGCGGCTCGGTGGTGCGGTTGAACCAGCCGAGCTGGCCGCCGCTGCCGTCGTTCATCACCGGCACGCCGCGGGCCGAGACCATCCAGGTGAACTGCCAGGCCGCCGCCGGTCCGGGCGAGCGGGCGAGATCGCGAACCTGGGTCTTGGTGAGATTGCCGAGATAGCGGGTCTGGGTGCGCGCCAGCTCTTCGATGAAGCTCCTCTTGTCGTCTTCGGCGACCATCAGCAGCGCATTCACTTCGCAGCCCTGCGGCGCGACCTCCAGCCCCGCGGCTTTGGCGACGGTGCGCAGCCGCTCTTCGACGGCGGCCTTGTCGGCGGGCGCGAGGCCGAGCGCGGTCGGGCAGACCGGCGTCTCGAAGCGGCCCAATTGGGCGCTGGCCGAGCCGGCCGGCGTCAGCGCGCCGACGAATTCGCGCACGCGGCGGTCGACGTCGCGGTCGCCGGTGACGACGATCTCCTGATCGACCGGCTCTTCCTGCCCTGCGGCGGGATGGGCAAAGGCGAGGGCCGTGCAGCCCAGGGCCGCGGCAAGCAGTGCGCGCATAACGATTTTCTCCCCGATTACGACCGTAGTCGATACACGATTCTGTCGACGCCGAACAGGGCCAAACGACGCTTTTTCCGCCGCCGCACACCGGCCGCCGCGCCGTTTTGGCGCGCGCCGCGGCGACCGGCATGAGCAAATCGTGAGGAGTCGCTGAAAAGGCCGTGAATGTCCCCCTTGCGCGGCGGCGCGAATGAGCAGACCCTCACTCCCGGTCAGTCAGGGAGAAGAAAAGATGAGGAGCTATGTCTCGTCCCTCTCCGTCGGCCTGGGGGCAGCGGCCTTGCTGCTCGGCCCCGCCGGCTGCGCGGAGCGATCCGGTGCCGAGAGAAGCGGCGCCCGTGCGGCGGTGCTCATGGAGTGCAACACCGGCCGCACCAACTGCCGCGAAGTGGCGCGCTATTCGACGCTCGAAATCTGCAACCGCGAGCGGGCGAACTACCTGGCGCGCAACAAGCTGCGCGAGGCCTATTGCACGACGGGAGCGACGGCGAGCCGCTGAGCCGCGCCGGGCCGCCGGTCCGGAGCAAGGCGCTTCGGTTCAGAAGCGGCAATCGCCCGACGGCGGCGCGTCCGGCCGCGCCGCGTCGTTGCGCGCCCAGCACCGCTTCAGCATGTCCCACGCCTGGCGGCGGCCGATCCCCCGCGCGCGGGCGAGCTCGTCGACGACCACGGCGCGGGCGCGGAAGCGGTGGGCGCTCTCCGGATTGCCGACGTTGAGAAGGGGCGCGGTGCCGCAGCGGGCGCGCAGCTCCGCCACCATCGGCATGTCCTCGCCCGACGCATTCGGCCCGGCATAGCTGAACCATTCGCCGATCCGCCCGCGCGTCTCGCCGGTCAGCCGGTCCTTCAGCGCCAGATAGCCCTCGGCATCGAGGCCGAGGCCGGTCTCGCGGTGGAAGTAAGCGAGCCTCGCCGCGCCGCCGCCGCCGCCTTCGACGAAGAGGCAGCCGTCCCGAAGCACGATGCGCCCGCTTCCTCCGGCGAGGAGCTGAATGCCGCCGCTCCGGTCGTTCCGCGCGAAGAGACGGACGAACGGCCGCGCCGCCTCCTCGACCGCGGGGTGGAGGAGGGGCGGCGCGAAGGTGAGCGCGATCGCGTCCGGCAGGGCTCCCCAGCCTTCCCGCGCGGCGACGGCGCGAAACTCCGCTTCGGTCGTGTCGATCATGATCTCGGCCCGGCCGTAGGTCTCGTCGATGCCCCAGCCGCTGGTGAGCCGGTGGCGGGTGAAGCGGTCGATCCAGGGCTGGAGCAGCGCCTCCAGCTCGGCCCGCGTGTAGCGCGCCTGCGCCGCCTGGAAGCGCGGGTTGGCGGTGTAGCGGGCGAGCGTGCCTGCCGGGTCGCGGCGGAAGTAGAAGACATAGGCCCAGTCCGGCTGGTGGACCATCCGCGAGGCGGTGAAGTTGCCGGCCTCGCGCGCCCGCAGACTCTCCATCAGCCGCTCGAGCTCGGGCCGGATCGCCTGCTGCTCCCGTTGCCGCCGCGCCGCCTCCGCCTCGCTAATGCCGAGCCAGCTTGCGTACCAGGCCGCTTCGCTCTCCGGCCGGTCCTCCGCCGGCGGCGGCGCGTCGGGATAGGGAACCGGCGGCGCCCGCTCCACGGTGGCGAAGCCGGCGGGGCCGATCCTCGCGCCCGTGGGAACAAGCGCACCGGGCACGGCAGCCGTCCCGGCAGGCGGGTGCGGAGCCGGGTCTGCGCGGGGCGATACGGCCTCGGCGGCGCAGCCGGCGAGGAGGGGCAAAGCGAGGAGCAGCGATTTCGAGCCGATCGGGCGGCGGGACGGGCTGCGCACGGACGGGCCTCCTAGCGGGATCTGCCCATCAAGCTTCGTCGGCGCGGTTCGTTCCGGAAGGCCCCTCGGTTGCGCGCGCGCGCCGTTCAGCATCCCGAAGGCCCGTTCGTGCCACAGGGGGGCATGACCTTTCTTTGCAGAACCTTCCAACTTCGTCTTAGCGCCGCGGCGGCGCTGGCGCTCCTGTTCTCGGCCGCCTGCGGCCAGCCCGCCGAGGCCAAGCGCGACGGCGCGCAACTCGACGCGGACGCCTGGGTGATCGGACCGATCATCAAGGGGCGCAACTACTCGCGCGCGATGCCGCTTCACCCGACGCCGCGGCCCGACGGCGGCTGGCACATCGACCTGCCGCGGGCCCCCGGCAGCGTCCATTACGTCACCTTCCCCCATGGATCGCTGGCCGGAAAGAGCCGGATCGTCATGCGCTACCGGATCGAGATGGCGCCGGGCGTGCGGATCGAGGCCCGGACCGCGCCGGGCACGCCCGGGATGATCACCCCCTATTTCCAGCGCGCCGGCGACAATTGGAGCGGCAGGGGCCGGTTCGAGACCTATCGCTGGTACGCGACCTTCGCGACGCAATCGCCGCTGGAGCGCGGCGAGCATGTCATCGTGGCGCCGCTCGGCGGCCGCTGGACGGCGGTCGAAACCTCCACCGCCTCGAACAGCCCCGCCGCCTTTCGCGCGGCACTGGCGGGTGCGGACCAGGTCGGCTTCGTGCTGGGCGGCGGCGACGGCTACGGCCACGGCGTCTACGCGACAGGCAAAGCGCGGCTGATCGTGACGCAGTTCCGGGTAGAATGACGAGGCGCCGCCCGGCGCGCGAGGCGCGCTCCGGCGGAGCGTCCGATCCGGCCCGGATCAGGTTGAAAAATCCACCGAAACGGGGCATGTCTCCAGCCGCTGGAAGGCGGCCGTTTCGCATCGATCGCGACAGGCCGCGTCGGGCGGGGCTTCTGGTGGAGGCGCCCGGCCCGGCGATCCCGGCGGGGGCAGCGTTTCCGTGGCACGCTCGCTGGCCTGAGTTCGGACCGCGCCCAAAGGGGCCGCGCGGCCCATTCCTTTGGGACAAGGTTATGGCACGGGAGCCGATCGGCGCCAACGGAAGCAGGATGCCGGCGTGCGCCGGCAGCGCCCTCGTGCGCACAAGGGGAGGGCGCGCGAGATCAATCGGCGGCGCGGCCCCGGGTGAGGACGCGCCGTGAACGCCGCGCCCGTCATCGTCCCGGCGCCCGCCCGGCTCGCCTTGTTCTACGGTTTCCATCCGGACACCGGCTTCGACCTGTGGCTGACCGACGGCAGCGCGGCCGGCACGGTGCTGGTCAGGCAAATCAATCCCACCACCACCGCCTCGAACGTGGCGCATCTCACCCGGCTCGGCGACAGGATGCTGTTCCAGGCCAATGACGGCGTGAACGGCGCCGAGCTGTGGATCAGCGACGGCACCGCCGCCGGCACCATGCTGCTCAAGGACATCAATCCGGGCGCCGGCGGGTCGGCGCCGGCCGAGTTCGCGCGGTTGGGGGACAAGCTGCTGTTCCAGGCGACGAACGGCACGAGCGGCCTCGAGCTGTGGATCACCGACGGAACGGCGGCCGGCACGACGCTGCTCAAGGACATCAATGCCGGGACGGGCGGGTCCGCCCCGGGCGGCTTCGCGCGGCTGGGCGACAAATTGCTCTTCCGCGCGAGCGACGGCCGCGACGGCACCGAGCTGTGGGTGACGGACGGCACCGCCGCCGGCACCGTCCTCGTCAAGGACATCGTCGTCGGCTCGGTCGGCTCCGACCCACGCGACTTCGCGCTGTTCGGCGACAGCCTGCTGTTCCGGGCCACCGACCCGACCCACGGGCGGGAGCTGTGGATCACCGACGGCACCGCCGCCGGGACCAAGCTGCTCAAGGACATCAATCCGGGCTCGGGCAATTCCGACCCGTTCGAATTCGCCCGGCTGGGGGACAGGATGCTGTTCCGCGCCGGAGACGCCACGCGCGGCACCGAGCTGTGGGTGACCGACGGCACGACGGCCGGGACGGTTCTGCTCGCCGAGATCACTCCCGGCCCGCTCGGCTCGGGCGCGGCGGAGTTCACCCAGATCGGCGACAGGCTGGTGTTCCGCGCCCATCACGACGCCGCCGGCTTCGAGCTGTGGGTGACCGACGGCACCGCCGCGGGCACGATGCTGCTCAAGGACATCAATCCGGGCACCGCGAGCTCCACGCCGACCGCGTTGACGCGGCTCGGCGACAAGGTGCTGTTCCACGCCTCCGACGGAACGCACGGGCTCGAGCTGTGGGTGACGGACGGCACCGCCGCCGGCACGATGCTGCTCAAGGACATCGCCCCCGGCGCCGCCGGATCGCGGGTGGCCGAGTTCACGCGGCTGGGCGACACGCTGCTGTTCCGGGCGGACGACGGCGTGAGCGGCCCCGAGCTGTGGATCACCGACGGCACCGCGGCGGGCACGCGGCTGCTCAAGGACATCAATCCCGTCTGGGGATCGGAGCCGCGGAATTTCGGCACGCTGCCGGCAACGGCGACCTACCACGCCGCCGGATCGCCCGCCGCCGTCGCGCCGCTGCTGGCGCTGAGCGACGCGGACGGGGCGACGCTGGCGGGCGCGACGGTGCGGATCGGCGCCGGCTTCATCGCACATGCGGACGCGCTGACGATCGGCGGCCTCACCGCCGGCACGACCGGACCGGGCGGCGCGATCGCGTTCAGCTACGCCGCCGCGACCGGGATCATGACCTTGTCCGGCACCGCCAGCCTCGCCGACTATCAGGCGGCGCTGCGCCAGGTCTCCTTCTCCTCGTCGAGCGGCAATCCCGGAACGCGCCGCACGGTCGCGTGGACGGTGAACGACGGCATCTCCTCCAGCCTCCCCGCCGACAGCACGCTCTACGTCACGGCGACCAACGATCCGCCGGTGCTCACCCTCGCCGACACCGATGTCGCCGGCACCGAGGACGCGCCGGTGCCGTTCGGCGTCGCCAGCGGCAATGCGATCAGCGTCGCCGACGCGCAGGGCGGCTACCTCACCGTCACGCTGTCGGTCGCCAACGGGACGCTCACGCTCGCCTCGCAGAGCGGGCTCTCGGTCACCGGCGACGGGACCGGGACGGTCCGGCTCCAGGGCCTCGCCGCGGACATCAATGCGGCGCTGGACGGGCTGATCTATCGCGGCCGGCTCAACTATCAGGGCAGCGACACGCTGTCCGTGTCGGTCGGGGACGGCAGCGCCACCCGCACCGGCAGCATCGCCATCACGCTCGCCGACGACGGCAAGATCGACGGCGATGCCGGCGACAACGTGCTCACCGGCACCGCGGGGAGCGACTTCTTCTTCGTCGCCCAGCCGGGGACGGAGACTTTGTCCGGACTCGGGGGCGACGACGCCTTCTTCTTCGGCGCCTTCCTCGATCCCACCGATGCGGTGAACGGCGGCGCCGGCAACGACCAGGTTGCGATCCAGGGCGATTATTCGGGCGGGCTGACGTTCGGGGCGTCGCTGTTCGTCGAGGTCGAGGTGCTGGCCTTGCTGTCCGGGCTCGACACGCGCTTCGGCGACACGGCCGGCAATCTCTACGACTATCGGCTGACCAGCGTCGATGCCAACGTCGCGGCCGGCGCGCGACTGACCATCGACGCCGCCCAGCTCGCCGCCGGAGAGGATTTCACCTTCGACGGCTCGGCCGAGACCGACGGCAGCTTCTACATCTACGCCGGCAAGGGGGTCGACCATCTGAAGGGCGGGGCGCAGCTCGACGTCTTCCTGTTCCGCTCCGACGGCCGGTTCACCGGCGACGACCGGGTCGACGGCGGCGGCGGCACCGACCAGCTCGCGCTGCGCGGCGTCTATAGCGGCGCCAATGCCGTCGTCATGCAGGCCGGGACGATGACCGGCATCGAGGTGCTGGCGATCCTCTCGGGCCAGAACGCCCATTACGGCCCCTATCTCGGCGACTTCAGCTACGACATCGTCATGCACGACGGAAACGTCGCCGCGGGCGCCATCCTCTACGTCGACGCGGCGCAGCTGCGGCCGGGCGAGACGCTGACCTTCGACGGCAGCGCCGAGCGCGACGGATCCTACCGGATCTGGGGCGGGACCGGCGCCGACACCATCACCGGCGGCGCGCGCGGCGATACGATGACCGGCGGGCTCGGCGCCGACCGGCTCTCCGGCGGCGGCGGCAACGACGTCTTCCGCTACAGGTTCGCCGCCGAAAGCGCGGTGGGCGCGGAGGACCGCATCCTCGATTTTTCCGCCGGCGACCGCATCGATTTGTCGGCGATCGACGCCAATGCGGGCGCCGGGGGGGACCAGGCCTTCACCTTCATCGGCAGTGCCGCCTTCGCCGGCACCGCCGGGCAGCTGCGCGCCGTCAACAGCGGCGGCACCGCCTGGCGCGTCGAGGGGGACATCGACGGAAACGGCCTTGCCGACTTCGCCATCCTCGTGACGCGGGCCGACGCCGCGGCGATGGCCGCGATCGACTTCGTCCTGTAAGCCCCGCGCCGCCGCGGCCGCCCGGCCTCGGCCGCCGCCTGTTCAGGCCGGGTCGGCGTCTTCCCCTCCCGCCGCGTCGCGGCCGCCGATGCCGAGGCGGGCGGCGACCCATTTGATCGTGGGACCCTGGATGAGGCTGGAGAGCAGCACCACGAAGAAGACGATGTTGAAGATCGCGAACGCGCCCGGCACGCCGGCGACGATCGGGAAGGTGGCGAGCACGATCGGGACGGCGCCGCGCAGCCCGGCCCAGGAGACGAACAGCTTCTCGCGCCAACCGAAGCGGCGGAAGGGGGCGAGGCAGAGGAAGACGCTGAGCGGCCGGGCGACCAGCATCAGGATGAAGGTGATGGCGAGGCCGGGGACGACGACGTCGACGAGGTTGGTGGGGGTGACGAGCAGGCCGAGGGTGAGGAACATCACCACCTGCGCCAGCCAGGCGAGGCCGTCCTGGAAGGTCGAGACGATCTTGCGCGCGGCATAGGTGCGGTTGCCCGAGACGAGGCCGGCGACATAAGCGGCGAGGAAGCCGTTGCCGCCGGCGACCTCGGAGAGGCCGTAGGCGATGAGCGCGCAGGCGATCGAGACGACGAAGGCGAGGCCGCCATGCCGGTATTCGGCGCGCTTCAGCACCTCCGGGATCAGCCAGCCCGCGGCGAAGCCGATGCCGGCGCCGAGGCTCATCTGGAGCACGAAATCCGGCACCAGCCCCAGCACCGGCGCGCCGGGCGCGGTCATCAGCAGCAGGACGGCGCCGACCAGGAAGATCGCCATCGGATCGTTGGTACCCGATTCGAGCTCGATCAGGGCGGGGACGTCGCCCTTCGGATCGAGGCCGCTCGCGCGCAGGATGGCGAACACCGCCGCCGCGTCGGTCGAGGCGACGACGGCGCCGAGCAGGGCGCCCTGGAACCAGCCGACGCCGAGGATGAGGACGGCGGCGGCGGCGATCGCGGCGGCACTGATCGCCACCCCGAAGGTGGCGAGGACGAGGGCGGGCGCCGCCATCCGGCGGACCGACTTCCAGTCGGTGTCGAGCCCGCCCGAGAACAGGATGAAGATCAGGCAGGCGACGCCGACGCCCTGGGTGAGCAGATAGTCGTCGAACGAGATGCCGCCCGGCCCGTCGACGCCCGCAAGCATGCCGAGGCCGAGGAAGCCGATCAGGGCCGGCAGGCCGAACCGGCTCGACAGGGTCCCGGCGAGCACCGTCGCCAGCAGCAGGCCGCCTATGGCGAGGAGGGCGATGTCGGGCGACGCAAGCAGCATGTCTTCCCTAAGAGGCGCAGCGGGCGCGAATGGCAATATCGGCGAGGCCGGACGGTGGCGGGCGCGGGCGCCCGGCTTGATTCGGGTCCGTAATGTGCGATGATGGCGGCGGGGAGGATCGGCATGTTTTCACGTGACGCCAAAAACGCGCGCCCTGCGGCGGCCAAGGGGGCCAAATTCTCGTTCCTGGGCCCGGAGGTGGTCGTGACCGGCGACGTCGAGACGAGCGGGCAGCTCCACATCGACGGCACGGTGCGCGGCGACGTCAGCTGCGGCAGCCTCAGTCAGGGCGAGAGCGGCGCGGTCCACGGCAACATCGTCGCCGAGGAGGCGCGGCTGGCGGGGCTGGTCGACGGCGCGGTCGATGCCGGCATCCTGACGCTCGACGCCTCGGCGCGGGTGACGGGCGACGTGCTCTACGACGAGATCAGCATCGCCAAGGGCGCGCTGATCGACGGCCGCTTCCGGCGCCGCAAGGGCGCGGCGGACGCGATGCCGGCGGGGGCCGGCAAGGCGCTGCGCAGCGTGCCGGCCGAGGCGAAGGCGCCGCCCCCGGCGGGCCTGCTCGCCGCGCTCGAAGAGCCGCCCACGGCGGAGGCCGCCGAATAGCCGGAACGGCGCCGGGAGGGCTTCGTTGGCTCCTTCGAAGAAGGAGACACGATGATGGCCGACCAGAATAGCGAAACGACGATCGACGGCGCGGGCCGCGGCGGCGGCACCAACAGCACCGGGCCGGCCGAAGCGGCGGACGCGGCGAAGGCTGCGGACGGCGGCGCGGGCGAGGACCATGAGGCGCGGGTCGACCGGCTCGGCGGCGGCGGCGAGGGCGCGCGGGCGGCGGGCGTCGGCACCACCGGCGCGGGATCGGCGACCGGCGACGCCTCGGCGATGCGCAGCGAGACGGGCAGCGGCGACGGCCTCGGCGGACCCGATGCAGGCTCGCCGGGCGGCATGGACGGGGTGCGCGCCCAGGGCGGCACCGGCACCGACCGTCCGCCGGGCGGCGTCAGCCCGGTCCAGGAGGAGGAAGAGGAGGGACGCTGAGCGCGGGCCCCCGCCGCGATGGTGGAGACGGCGCTAACCCTTTCCCGCGAGGCGGCCTTAACCGCCGCGGCGCGATCCTTGCGCGATGGCAAGGCGCGTTCAGCAGTGGAAGGGAGCCGGGCGGCTGGCGGCTCTGGCCGCGCTGACGCTGGCGGCGCCGCTGCTGCAGGGCGCGACGGGGCGGCTGACCAGCCTCGATTCGCGCCTGCTCGCCGCCCATAATCGCGAGCGCAGCGCCTACGGGCTCGAGCAGCTCGCCTGGGATCCGGCGCTCGCCGCCTCGGCCGAGGCCTGGGCGCAGGAGCTCGCCGCGATCGACGATATCGAGCATGCGCCCGACGACCCCGACGCGGCCGAGCCGGAGGGCGAGAACCTCTGGCTGGGCACCAGGGGCGCCTATACGCCCGAGGAGATGGTCGGCCTGTGGATCGCCGAGAAGCGGCATTTCCGCCAGGGGCCGATCCCCCACAACAGCGCGACCGGCGACTTTGCCGACGTCGGCCACTACACCCAGTTGATGTGGCGCGAGAGCCGGACGGTCGGCTGCGCGGTGAGGCCGGGCACCGAATACGACATCCTCGTCTGCCGCTACCGCCAGGCCGGCAACGTGCTGGGCGAGCGGCCCTTCTGAGCGCTTTTGATCCTCCCTGCGAAGCGAAGCTTCATGGGGAGGGGGACCGCGCGAAGCGCGGTGGAGGGGCTAGGTGCACCCGAGCAATGCCCCTCCACCAGGCT
>JBKBVA010000239.1:0-4254 GCA_046289665.1 Allosphingosinicella sp. | reverse complement strand
GAAAAGGGTGCGGGAGGGTCGACGAGACAGCCGATCTCGCGGGGGAACTCCTCTTCCTCGGCTGGGGCGGGCGCGCGGCCCCCCAGGCCTTCGTTGCGGGCGTCGATCAGCGCCTGCAGGTCCTCGCGCTTGCGCAGCAGCCGCCGGTTCTCCGGCGTCAGGTCGCGCAGCAGCGCGGAAAAGCCGAACCAGAAGGCCGCGGGCTCGATCCCCGTCCCCGGCAGCGCCTCCTCCTCGATGAAGGCGCGCAGGGCCGGATCGACCTCGATCCCCGAAATCAGTTTGTGGTGCGGCAATCGGCCCTCCCTGGCTGTCGGTCCCGGCTCATCGCGCGTCCGCCGCCGCCGCCGCCGCGCCGGGGCGGGGGAGCGACAAGGCATGGCTTTCCAGCATCCGGGCCTGCTCCTCGAACCGGTCGAAGCCCCACAGGCGCTCGACGCGGAAGACGGGCACCGCCCGGGCGATGCCGAGGCAGGCGTGGAAATGCTCCCCGGTGCGGCCGATCGTCCTGAGATAGCCGCCGCGATAGGTGTTGGAGATCAGGGTCTCGACCGCGCCCGCGCCGGCGATGCGCTCGATCCGCCCGGCCTGCGCCCCGTCCTCGGCGCGGCGGAGCAGGTAGACGCCGCCGAGCTCGAGCGGATCGCGCCGCTCCTCCATGCGGGTGGGGACGTCGAACTTGTCCATGCCGTCGAATGAGCGGTCATATTCCTCCGCTTTGCGCCCGCTTGCCTCCACCGCCTCGCGCCACAGCCGCAGGCGCGGGATGCCGGGATAGGCGAGCGCCCGCCCGTCCGGCGTCGTCGCGATGACGCAGACGTCGTCGGTGAGGATGCGGTGGCCGCGGTCGTGGAACCAGGCCGCCATGGTCGACTTGCCGGCGCCCGAATGGCCGGAGAAGGCGAAGGCGCGGCCGCCGATCTCGATCGCATTGGCGTGGAGCGGCAGCAGGCCGCGCTGGTGGAGCAGCGCGCCGATCGCGGAGCCGAGCAGATAGAGGCGCAGGTTCCGCTCCGAGCCGCCCTCCGCCGCTTCCGCGACGATCTCGCGCCCGCCGGAGATCAGGTAGCGGCCGGTGCCGGGCACGGTGAGCAGGGTGCCGTGCGGCGTCTCGCGATAGCCGGGGCGGTCCTCCGCCGCGACGATTGCGCCGCGGCGGATCTCGACGTCGGGCACCGCCTTCTCGCCCGCCGGCGGCAGGCCGTCGAAGGCGATCTCCGAGCGGACCGTCAGGCCGAAGATCGAATAGAGGTGGGAAGCGTCGCTCACTGTGTCTCCGGCGCACCCTGTAGCCGCAAGGCGGCGCCGACCGGAAGGGCCTTCAGCGCCGGGCGTCGAGCACGAACCGCCCGGCGGACAGAGCGTGGAGGAGAGCGGTGCGGTAGCGCGCGACGGTGCGCGCCTCCTCCCAGCCGCCGACGGGCCAGTCGCGGACGAGGGCGCGCAGCTGCCCGATGTCGATCACGCCCGCCGCCGCCGGGTCGGCCGCGATCTCCTCGACCAAGGCTGCGACGCCGGCGCGGTCGGCGGTCAGCCCGACATGCCAGTCCGATGCCTGATAGCCCTTGCGCGTCTCGTCGAGCACCGCCGCCGGCAGCCGGTCGGCGAGGGCGGCGCGGGCCAGCGGACGCCGCACGCCGTCCGCGAGCAGCATCTCGACGGGGAGCGAGAGGCAGAATTCGATCAGCCGGCGGTCGGCGGTGGGGTCCCTTTTGTCGAGGCCCCAGCCGGCGAGAATCCCCTTGCGCAGCTCGCCATAGTCCATCGCCCGCATCGCCGCGACGGCCTGGCGGGCGCTGTCCTTCGGCGGGCGACCGAGGCCGCCGCCGCTGCGCGCCCGCTCCCGCGCAATCGCCTCGTGATAGTCCGGGTGGACCGCCGATTCGAGCAGCGGATCGCCGCGGGCGGAGAGGTTGCGCACGAGCCGCCACAGCGGCGCCGGGACCCAGGCGCCGAACGAGCTGGCGGCGATGCCGCGCAGCCGCGCCCGCCGCTTGCGCAGCATCGCCCGCGCCTCGCGCGCCCAGCGGCCCCAGCGGCGTTCGCGGACCAGATCGGCGAGCGCGCTGACCGGGCCGGCGCTGATCGTCCAGTTGCCGATCTCGCCGCTCAGCAGCACCCGCGCCCCTTTCTCGCGGGCGGCGGTGCGGATCTGCGAAAGCCAGACGTGGTTGCAGATGTTGTAGAGCGGCCGCTCGAACAGCGCGGGCTGGCGGGCGAGGCCGGCGAGCGGCGATCCGTTGCCGCTCTCGACGAGGACGTGCTCGATATTGGCATGCATCGCCGCCGTCGCCGCGGCGGCCGGGCCCTCGTCGGCGAACTTGCGGGCGGGCGCGCTGGCGGCGCCGGCGGCGGGTACCGAGGTGAAGGCGACGACGCGGCCGCCGGCGGGGGCGAGCAGGCGGGCGGCGGTGGCCGTCACCGCGCCGCTGTCCCAGCCGCCGCTCAGATGGGTGGCGACGAGGCCGTCGGCGCCGCGCAGGCGGCAGGCGACGGCGCGGTCCAGCTCGGCGCGGTAGGCGGCGACATAGTCGTCGAAGCTCTTCAGGCCGAGGTCCCGGCGGACCGGCTTCCAGTAGAGGTGCGACTGCTCGCCCGAGGCGGTGAAGGTGACGAAATGGCCCGGCTCCACCCGCTGGACGTCCCGGTAGAAGCTGCGCGCGCCGCGCTGCGGCACGCGGCCGACGAATCGGGCGAGGCTCTCCGGATCGGGGGCGCGGGCGACTTCTTCGAGCGCGTGGAGCCCCTTGGGCATGGACGAGAAAGCGAGGAAGCCGCCGCCGCGGTGCCAGAACAAGGGACGCTGGCCGAGCGGGTCGCGGGCGAGGACCAGCTCGCGCTGCGCGCTGTCAAACCAGGCGAAGGCATAGTCGCCGAGCAGCCGGTCGAGCGCGGCGATGCCCCACTGCCGGAGCGCGCGCAGCAGGAGGGCCGAATCGGCCATCGCCGCCGCCTCCGCCGCGCCGATGGTGAGCGCCGCGGCCAGTTCGCCGCGATTGTCGATCCTGAGATCGGCGACGAGGCAGTGCCGCCCGTCCGGCGTGAAGAGCGGCTGCGCGTCGTGCGCGTCTTCGGGAAGGAGGCGGTAGAGGTTGCGCCCGAGGGCGAGGGGACCCGCCGCGGCGGTATCGGATGCGTCCGGGCCGTAGAGCGTCATCGCCGCCAGCATCTGCCGGCATCGGCCGGCCGGATCGCCGCCGCCGTCGAAGCGCCAATATCCGGCGATCGCAGTCATGAAAAAACCCCCCGCCGGAGGCGAGGGGCTCTTTCAGATCGAGACGCTGGAATCAGGAGCCCTGGAGCCCGCCGCCGCCGTCCGCGGTGGCGCCGTCCTGGCTCTCCGCGGCGCCCGCTTCGAGGCGCTGGAATTCCGGGCGAACCCACTCGATCTTCTCGTTCAGCTTCTTTTCGTTGTTGTCCACGTCATTCTCCCTTGTGATTTGGCCCATGTGTTAAATGAACCGTCGGATATATCAACCCCGTTTAGAATCAACGGGCTGGCGGTGGCGGCGGGGCTGCGGGCGCCGGGGCGGGCTGCACCGCGATGCCGTAGATCCGCCACTGCGAATCGACCTGCTGGAACAGCAGGTCGAACCGGATCGCCGTCGGGCGCAGCGGGAACAGGCCGCGCACGCGAAGCAGCCCCCCCTGCACGATCGCCGGCTGGAACTCGTAGGACGGCGTCACCAGCAGCACGCTGGTGAGATCGATCCTCTGGTCCCTGAATCCCTGGAATATCTGGGCAAGCGTCGCGGCATTGTTCTTCGCCTGGAATTCCGGCGCGCCGAGATCGCGGAGCACCGAATAATTGCCGGTGCGGTTGGCATGATCGAGCGCGCTCAGCGTCGACCAGACCAGCCGGCTCACCAGCAGTGGATCGGGCGTTGGAGCGGCCGGGGCGGCGGCCGGGGCCTGCCTCTGCTGCGCCTGGCTCGGAACCGCCCACAGCATGAGCGCCGCCGCCAAAAGAAGCCGGGCCGGGGCATGGTGCCCCGGCCCGGTTCCTGGTTTCAGCGTCTTCGTTACCACGCGGCCTGGAAGCCGGCGCGGGCGCCGAATTCGCCGCTGTCGAGACCGACGCCGACGCCCGCCGAGAAGGAGGACGTCTCGCCGACCCGCGCCGCGAACGAAGCGGTGCCGGCGGCCCGGTTCTGGAAGTAGCCGACGCCGCCCGCGACGCCGAAGCTGGTGCCGGCCGGGAGGTAAGGGGTCTCCATCGCCAGCGCCATCGCGACGCCTTCATTGGCCTTGCGG
>JBKBVA010000238.1:0-4267 GCA_046289665.1 Allosphingosinicella sp. | reverse complement strand
GTGGCGAGGGAGGTCGGCACCGAAGGCAAGCTCGGCGGCCAGGCGCAGGTGCCGGGCGTCGGCGGCACGTGGAAGGACCTCACCGACAATGTGAACCTGATGGCCGACAACCTGACCGGCCAGGTCCGCAACATCGCCGAGGTGACCACCGCGGTGGCCTCGGGCGACCTTTCGAAGAAAATCACCGTCGACGTGAAGGGCGAGATCGCGGAGCTGAAGGAGACCATCAACACGATGGTCGATCAGCTGAACGGCTTCGCCTCCGAGGTGACCCGCGTCGCCCGCGAGGTCGGCACCGAAGGCAAGCTCGGCGGCCAGGCGCAGGTGCCCGGCGTCGCCGGCACCTGGGCCGACTTGACCGACAACGTGAACCTGATGGCGGCGAACCTCACCGGCCAGGTCCGCAACATCGCCGACGTCACCACCGCGGTCGCCAAGGGCGATCTTTCCAAGAAGATCACGGTGGAGGTGAAGGGCGAGATCCTCGAGCTCAAGAACACCATCAACACCATGGTGGACCAGCTCAACGCCTTCGCCTCCGAGGTGACCCGCGTGGCGCGCGAGGTGGGCTCGGAAGGCAAATTGGGCGGCCAGGCGCAGGTCGAGGGCGTCGCCGGCACCTGGAAGGACCTGACCGACAATGTGAACGCCATGGCCGGCAACCTCACCGGCCAGGTCCGCAACATCGCCGAGGTGACCACCGCCGTGGCCTCGGGCGATCTCTCCAAGAAGATCACGGTGGAGGTGCGGGGCGAGATCCTCGAACTCAAGAACACCATCAACACCATGGTCGACCAGCTCAACAGCTTCGCCTCGGAAGTGTCGCGCGTGGCGCGCGAGGTGGGCTCTGAGGGCAAGCTCGGCGGCCAGGCCAAGGTGGAGGGCGTCGGCGGCACCTGGAAGGATCTGACCGACAACGTCAACGAGCTGGCCGCCAACCTGACCGGCCAGGTCCGCAACATCGCCGAAGTGACGACCGCGGTGGCGCTCGGCGACCTTTCGAAGAAGATCACCGTCGACGTGCGCGGCGAGATCCTGGAGCTCAAGAACACCATCAACACGATGGTCGATCAGCTTAACAGCTTCGCCTCCGAGGTGACGCGCGTCGCCCGCGAGGTGGGCACCGAGGGCAAGCTCGGCGGCCAGGCGCAGGTGCGCGGCGTCGCCGGCACGTGGAAGGACCTCACCGACAACGTCAACCTGATGGCCGAGAATCTGACCGGCCAGGTCCGCAACATCGCCGACGTCACCACCGCCGTCGCCCGCGGCGACCTTTCGAAGAAGATCACGGTGGACGTGAAGGGCGAGATTCTCGAGCTCAAGAACACGATCAACACCATGGTAGACCAGCTCAACGGCTTCGCCTCCGAGGTGACCCGCGTGGCGAGGGAGGTCGGCACCGAGGGCAAGCTCGGCGGCCAGGCGCAGGTGCCGGGCGTCGGCGGCACGTGGAAGGATCTGACCGACAACGTCAACCTGATGGCGACCAACCTCACCAACCAGGTGCGCGGCATCGCCGACGTCGTCACCGCAGTCGCCAAGGGCAATCTGAAGCGCAAGCTGCAGGTCGACGCCAAGGGCGAGATCGCCGCGCTCGCCGAGACGATCAACTTCATGATCGACACCCTGTCGACCTTCGGCGACCAGGTCACCAACATGGCCCGCGAGGTCGGCATCGAGGGCCGGCTGGGCGGCCAGGCCCGCGTGCCGGGCGCCGCCGGCCTGTGGCGCGACTTGACCGACAACGTCAACCAGCTCGCCGCCAACCTCACGAACCAGGTCCGCTCGATCGCCGACGTGGCGACCGCCGTCACCAAGGGCGACCTCACCCGCTCGATCGCCGTCGAGGCGTCGGGCGAGATGGCGGCCCTGAAGGACAACATCAACGAGATGATCCGCAACCTCAAGGAACAGACCTTGAAGAATGCGGAGCAGGACTGGCTCAAGACCAACCTCGCCCGCTTCAGCCGCATGCTGCAGGGCGAGCGCGACCTCGCCACCGTCTCGAACCTCATCATGTCCGAGCTCGCGCCGCTGGTGAACGCCCAGTACGGCGTCTTCTACGTCGCCAAGCGCGAGGAGGAGGAGACGGTTCTCGAACTCGCCGCCAGCTACGGCGCGGACAATCTCGACGAGCTGAAGCCCACCTTCCGCCTGCGCGAGGGCCTGATCGGCCAGTGCGCCGCGGACAAGCGCGCGATGCTGCTCAGCAACGTGCCGGGCGACTTCATCCGCATCGGCTCCGGCCTCGGCCACGCCTCGCCCGCCAACCTCAACATCATGCCGGCTCTGTTCGAGGACGACGTCAAGGCGGTGATCGAGCTCGCCTCGTTCAGCGATTTCAACGAGACCCACCAGAGCTTCCTCGACCAGCTGATGGAATCGGTGGGCATCGTTCTCAACACCATCGCCGCGACGATGCGCACCGAGGGGCTGCTGAAGCAGTCCCAGCTGCTCACCCAGGAGCTGCAGGCGCGGCAGACCGAGCTCACCCGCAAGCAGGAGGAGCTGCACAACACCAACGAGGAGCTGCAGGAGAAGGCGCAGCTGCTCGAGAACGAGAAGAAGCAGGTCGAGGCGAAGAATCTCGAGATCGAGATGGCGCGCCGCGCGGTCGAGGAGAAGGCCGAGCAGCTCGCCCTCACCTCCAAGTACAAGTCCGAGTTCCTGGCCAACATGAGCCACGAGCTGCGCACGCCGCTCAACTCGCTGCTGATCCTCTCCAAGCTCCTCGCCGACAACCCGCAGGGCAATCTGAACGAGAAGCAGACCGAATTCGCCCGCACCATCCACTCGGCGGGCTCGGACCTCCTGAGCCTGATCAACGACATCCTCGATCTGTCGAAGATCGAATCGGGCACCGTCTCGATCGAGCTCGGCGACATGCCGCTCGCCTCGCTCAGACAGCATATGGAGCGGACCTTCCGCCAGCTCGCCGCCGACAAGAACCTCGATTTCAACGTCGAGTTCGACGACAATCTGCCCGAGGCGATCCGCACCGACGAGAAGAGGCTGCAGCAGATCGTGCTCAACCTCCTCTCCAACGCCTTCAAGTTCACCGCGCAGGGCGGCGTCACCCTCGCGGTGCGCTGCGCCGGCGGCGGCTGGAGCACCAACCATCCGGTGCTGCGCAATTTCGACCGGGCGGTGGAGATCGCCGTCACCGACACCGGCATCGGCATCCCCGAGGACAAGCAGAAGCTGATCTTCGAGGCGTTCCAGCAGGCCGACGGCACCACCAGCCGCAAATATGGCGGCACCGGCCTCGGCCTCTCGATCAGCCGCGAAATCTCGCGCCTCCTGGGCGGCGAGCTGCAGGTGCGCTCGACGCCGGGCGAAGGCTCGACCTTCACCCTGTTCGTCCCGCTCGAGGTCGCCGCCGTCTCGGCGCCGGGCGGCCAGGCCAGCCAGGCGCGCTACGAAAATAGCGGCGCGTCGCTTCCGTCCGCGCTCGGCGGCAGCGTCGAGGTCAGCGACGACCGCGATTCGCTCGGCGGCGATCCCTTCGTGCTGATCGTCGAGGACGACGTCACCTTCGCCTCGATCCTGCTCGATCTGGCGCGCGATGCGGGGCTGAAGGGGGTGGTCTCCACCGCCGGGGCGGGCACGCTGGCGCTCGCGCGGCGGCTGCAGCCCGATGCGATCACGCTCGATCTCGGCCTGTCGGACATCAACGGCTTCGTGCTGCTCGATCTCCTGAAGCACGATCCGGACACCGCGCACATCCCGATCCACATCATCTCCGGCGCCGACGGGGCCGAGACGGTGGTCGACATGGGCGCCTCCGGCCTCACCGAAAAGCCGGCCGACACCGATCAGCTGGGCCGCATCTTCGGCGACATCCGCGCCCGCGCCGACAAGGGCAAGCGCACCCGCCGGCCCAAGGCGGCCGGCGGCGAGGCCGACCGCAAGCGGGGCGTCCCCGAGCTGTCGGGCGCCAAGATCCTCATCGTCGACGACGACATCCGGAACATCTACTCGCTGACGAGCGTCCTTGAGAGCTACGATGTGGAAGTCCTCCACGCCGAGCGCGGCCGCGACGGGATTCTGATCCTCGAGCAGACGCCCGACGTGGACGCCGCCCTCATCGACATCATGATGCCGGAGATGGACGGGTACGAGACGATGCAGCAGATACGGCGCCAGGAGGAGCTGGCCAACGTGCCCCTGATCGCGGTCACCGCCAAGGCGATGAAGGGGGACCGGCAGAAGTGCCTCGACGCCGGCGCCTCCGACTATATCGCCAAGCCGGTCGACATCGATCTGC
>JBKBVA010000237.1:0-4298 GCA_046289665.1 Allosphingosinicella sp. | reverse complement strand
ACGGCCTCGACCGGCGTGAGACGGCCCTGCTCCAGCGGCAGGTCCAGCAGGTCCGCCAGGCGCTTCGCCTCGAGCGTCGCGACAGCGACCGCCGCCGCGGCTGAAGCCTTCAAGCGTTAGTCCCCTTCGCCTCGCCCCCTGGGCGGAGGGGACGCCAAGTCCCGCCGCGCGTATCAACTATCCCCCGCGCGGCGGGGCGCCCAAGAGAGCGGTTCCACTCGCGTGGAGCCGCTCTTAGTTTTTGGAGGCGAGCGCCTCGGCGATCAGCTTGCGACTGTTGGCGACTCCGTAGAGGGCGATGAAACTGCCCATTCGGGGGCCCTGGCTGGTGCCGAGCAGGGTCTCGTAGAGCGCCTTGAACCAGTCGCGCAGATTCTCGAAGCCGTGCGCCTTGCCGACCTCGAACACCATGTTCTGAAGATCCTCGGCGCTGGCATCCTCCGGGAATTCGGCGAGGCGCGAGTCGAGATCGCGGAGCGCCGCCGCTTCCTTCTCGTCGGGCGCGCGGCGGACCAGCGAGTCCTTCACGAAATCGCGGAAATAGACGACGGCGTGGCCGATCAGGGCGTCGAGCTCGGGATGGGTCTCGGGCGAGGCCTCAGGGGCGTAGCGCTTCACGAAGGCCCAGAGCAGGTCCTTGTCGTCGGTCGAGGCGACGCCGACGAGGTTGAGCAATAGCGCGAAGGTGAGCGGCATCCGCGCCGGCGGAACGTCGCCGGCATGGACGTGGTGGACGGGGTTGCCGGTGCGCTTGTCCCACTCCTGGGTCGGATAGGCGGCGAGGAACTGCTGGTACTCGTCGACCGCCTTGGGGATGATCCCGAAGCTGAGTTGCTTGGCCTTCTTGGGCTCGCGGTAGATGTAGAAGGCCAGGCTCTCCTCGGGGGCGTAGGTCAGCCATTCGTCGATGGTGACCCCATTTCCCTTGGTCTTCGAGATCTTCTCGCCATTCTCGTCGAGGAACAGCTCGTAGTTGAAGCCCTCGGGCGGGCGGGCGCCAAGGATCCGGACGATCTTGCCGCTCTGGACGACCGAGTCGATGAGGTCCTTGCCGGCCATCTCGTAATCGACTCCGAGCGCGTACCAGCGCATCGCCCAGTCGACCTTCCACTGGAGCTTGGCGCCGCCGCCGAGGATCGACTGGTCGACGCTTTCGCCGGTCTCCGGCTCGACGTAGCGGACGAGGCCGGCTTCCGCGTCGATCACCTCGACCGGGACCTGGAGGACCTTGCCATTGACCCGGCTGATCGGGAGGACCGGGGAATAGGTCTGGCGACGCTCCTCGCGGAGGGTCGGGAGCATGACGCCCATGATGTCGTCATATTTGCACAGGACCTGGCGAAGCGCCTCGTCGAAGCGGCCGCCATTGTAGCATTCGGACGAGGCGAGGAATTCGTAGTCGAAGCCGAAGCGGTCGAGGAATTGCCGGAGAAGATTGTTGTTGTGGTCGGCATAGCTGGCGTGGCCGCAGCCATAGGGGTCGGGCACGCGGCTCAGAGGCTGGTCGAGATGCGCGTGCATCATGTCCTGGTGAGGCACGCCGGGGGGCACCTTGCGCATTCCGTCCATGTCGTCGCTGAACGCGATCAGCCGCGTCGGCCAGTCGACCATCTCGACGAGGGCGCGGCGGACCATCAGGGTGCGAGCGACTTCCTGGAAGGTGCCGAGGTGCGGCAGGCCGGAGGGACCGTAGCCGGTCTCGAAGACGATCCCTTTCTCGCCGGGGCCGTCGGGGTAGCGCTTCAGAAGCTTGCGCGCTTCCTCATAGGGCCAGGCCTTGGAGACCTTGGCGGCCTCGCGGAGTTCGGTGGGGATCGGCATGCTCGCCCCTTCGCCGCTTCGCGGGCCGCAATCAAGCTGCTAGACCCCCGCAAATGATCATCCTTGGCCTCGATCCCGGCCTGGGTTGCACCGGCTGGGGCGTGATCCGGGCCGAGGGCAACCGGCTGTCCCACATCGCCAACGGGCAGTTGCGCACCGACGCGCGCGCGCCGCTTCCGCAGCGACTGGCGAAACTGCATGCGGCGCTCGGCGAGGTCGTGGCGGAATATCGGCCGGGCGGGGCGGCGGTGGAAGAGGTGTTCGTCAACGACAATCCGCAGTCGACGCTGAAGCTCGGCCAGGCGCGCGGCGTGGTATTGCTGGCGGCGGCTGAGGCGGGTGTCGAGGTCGGCGAATATGCGCCGCGGCTGGTCAAGAAGGCGCTGGTCGGAACCGGGGCTGCGGACAAGAACCAGGTCCATGCGATGGTGCAGCGGCTTCTGCCCGGGGCTCAGATCGCCGGAGCGGACGCGTCCGACGCGCTCGCGGTGGCGATCACCCATGCCCATCATCTGGCGAGCGCGCGACGGGGGGTGGCGGCATGATCGCCAAGCTGCGCGGTCGGCTCGACAGTTTCACCGCGGACCAGGCCGTGATCGACGTGAACGGCGTCGGCTATCTGGTGTTCGCCTCCAGCCGCACCCTCTCCAGCCTCGGAGCGATCGGCGAGGAGGTGGTTCTTCACACCGAGATGCTGGTCGCCCAGGACATGATCCGCCTGGTCGGCTTTTCGAGCGCGGCCGAGCGTGACTGGTTCGGGCTTCTGACGAGCGTCCAGGGTGTGGGGAGCCGGGTGGCGCTTGCGATTCTCTCGGCTTTGTCGGCGGACGAGCTGCACAGCGCGATCGCGGCCGGCGACCACCGGATGATCGCCCGCGCCAACGGCGTCGGGCCGAAGCTCGCCCAGCGCATCGCCAACGAATTGAAGGACAAGGCGGGGGGCGTGGCGCTCGGGTCCGGCGGCGGGGGAGGCGTGGCCCCGGCGCGCGGTGGCTTCGCGGGGGATGCCGTGTCGGCGCTGCTCAACCTCGGTTTCCGGCCCGCGGAGGCTTCGGAGGCAGTGGCGAAGGCGGAGGCGGAGATCGGGCCGGAAGCCACTCTGGATGCGCTGGTCCGGGGCGCCCTCAAAAAGGCCGCGAAGTAACTCTGTCATTCCCGCGAAAGCGGGAATCCAGCTGCCTTTCCCCCGAGCTTAGAAGAAGAAGCTGGATCCCCGCTTTCGCGGGGATGACGTGGAGGGGTTAGGCCCCCTTCTCCACGACGGCGCCGATGGCGGCTATTCGGTCGACGTCGGAGTAGGCGGGCTTTTCGAGTTCCTCCCCGAAGATGTCCGGGTCGAGTTCCCGCCAGTTGAGGGTGCAATCGAGGGCGGGGAGCTCTCGCTCCAGCGTCTCTCTAAGCTCGTCGCGGCCGTCGACGATGGCGCTTCCGGTGTAGAGGAGGATTCGACCCCCAGGGGCGAGCTTGCGGGCGGCGGCCAAAGTCCAGTCGAGCGACAGCTCGGCGCCATGCATGGCGCCGCCGCGGCGATAGGCGGGGGCGTCCTCCTCGAAGATGAAGGGGGGATTGGAGATTGCGAGGTCGAAGCCGGGCTCGATCGCTTCGACTCCGTCGCTCTCGATCGTGGCCGCCTCGATGCCGGCGAAGGCGGCGTTGACCCGGGCGTGGCTGAGCGCCGTCTTGTTGATGTCGGCGAGTTCGATCCGAGCGTCAGGGACCGCCTCCGCTGCCACGATCCCGCCGACTCCGGCGCCGGCACCGATGTCGACCAGTCGAGTGACGTTGCCGCGCCGCTTCAGCTCGGCGACGATGAAGTCCGCGAAGCGGGTGCTATCGGGTCCAAGGAAGACGCTTTCGTCGCTCTCGGTCGGGAAGGCCGAGTGCATGAACAGTCGGCCGCGGATCCGCGAGACCCGCACCTTGGCCTTCCATCCGGCGGCCGTTTCCTGGAGGAGGCGGCCCTCGCGGAGCAGGGCGAACAGTTCCGGGCCGACCACGTCCTCATCGAAGGGCAGGCTCCAGCCGAACACGCCGCGTAGGTCCTTCGCCTGGCGCATGGAGGAGCGGGCGACGACGCGGCGGTGGCTTTCCGGCGTGATCGTGACGAAGTCGTAGCCGCGCGCCTCCAGAGCCTCGAGCAGGCGGAGGTGGGCGGCTTCGTCTCGGGTCAGCTCTTCCGGCCCGGCCATCCTCAGCCGGCGGCGCGGCGCAGCGGCATGGTCAGGCAGTGGACCCCGCCGCCGCACATGGTGAACTCGCTGAGGTCCAGCGCGATCGAGCGGTAGCCGCGCGACGCCAGCTCGACGTCGATCCGTGAGCAGGTGCCGGAGGTCACCACCCGCTTGTCGCCGAGAGAGAGGAGGTTGCAGCCGAGCTTGCGCGCTTCCTTGTAGGCCAGAGGGAGGAGCTCGATTCCGAGATCCTCGATCCGCTCCATGAAACGCTCGTCGAGCACGTCGGTGCAGGCGATGGCAAGG
>JBKBVA010000236.1:0-4354 GCA_046289665.1 Allosphingosinicella sp. | reverse complement strand
GGCGGGACTGAACGGCGTGCCGTCCTTGCCGACCCAGGTCATCGCCGGCGCGCCGGCCCAGCGCGCCATCTGCGCGAACGGGCGGCTGGCGCTCTCGCTCCTGCCGCGGATGGTGATCATGCCGATCGCGCCCTGCGCTTCGGCCATGCGGCGCTTCTCGGCGTTGAGGTGGGCGGAAACGTCGCTCGGCAGGCCGTCGGGCACGCCGTTCAGCACCGCGACCACCTTCCCCTTCACGTCGAGCCCGGCATAATCGTCGAGCCCGGCGGCGGGCGCCGAGAGGCCGTAGCCGGCGAACACCACCGGCGCTTCCAGCGTCAGCGGCGCCTCGGACGGCGTGGCGGAGAGGATCACCGTCTCGCCATGGGCGAAGCGGCGGCCGCCGATGGTGAGCGCGGCGGGCGCGTCGGCCATGCGATATTCGACGAACGGCACCTGCTGGTACCAGCCGCCGTCGCCGGCCGGCTTCAGCCCCAGCGCCTCGAAGCGGGTGGCGACGTAGAGGGCGGCGAGGTCGTAGCCGCGGGTGCCGGGCTGGCGCCCCTCGAGCAGATCGTCGGCGAGGAAGGCGACATGGGCGCGGAAGCGGTCGGCGGTGAATTCCGGCGCCGCCGCCTGCGGCTGCGCCTGCTGCGCGGAGGCGGCCACCGGGAGCGCGGCGGTGGCGAGGGCGGCCAGGACGACGGGAACAAGGCGAAGGCGCATGCAAGGATCCTCAAGAGCGACGGGGAGTAGGGGCGGCTATAGCAGAGAGGGGGCGCGACAGAAGGTGCTTCGAGCAAGACCGGTACATTGCGCAAGCGCTGTGCAACTGTATGGTGCGCCCCGCG
Organism: Allosphingosinicella sp.; assembly: GCA_046289665.1. GTDB lineage: Bacteria > Pseudomonadota > Alphaproteobacteria > Sphingomonadales > Sphingomonadaceae > Allosphingosinicella. Next base: position 3,524 of record JBKBVA010000236.1, on the reverse strand, counting down.
AAATCAAAGATCCGCGGAAGGATGATCCCAATGCGCCGCCTGATGCTTCCCCTTGCCCTCGTCTCCGCGCTGGCCGTAGCCGGCTGCGCCGCGCCGGCCGCCGACGTCCCCGTCGCCAGCGCCGCCGCCGCACCGGCCGCCGCCGCCGAGCCCGGCCCGGTGCCGGTCTCCCAGCTCGTCAGCCGCATCGACATTCCCTACGAGACCTTCACCCTCGGCAACGGCCTCGAGGTCGTCGTCCACGAGGACCGCAAGGCGCCGGTCGTCGCGGTCTCCATCTGGTACAATGTCGGCTCCAAGGACGAGCCCAAGGGCCGCACCGGCTTCGCCCATTTGTTCGAGCATCTGATGTTCAACGGCTCGGAAAACGCGCCGGGCGAATATTTCGAATATACCCGCAACATGGGCGCGACCGACTTGAACGGCACGACCTGGTTCGACCGCACCAACTATTTCCAGACCGTTCCGCGCCCGGCGCTCGAGCAGGCCCTGTTCCTCGAGAGCGACCGGATGGGCCACCTGCTCGGCGCGGTGACGCAGCAGAACCTCACCAACCAGATCGGCGTCGTCCAGAACGAGAAGCGCCAGGGCGACAACCAGCCCTACGGCCTCGTCGAATATGCCCAGCTCGAGGCGCTGTTCCCCGAAGGCCATCCCTACCGCCACTCGACGATCGGCTCGATGGCCGATCTCGACGCCGCGACGCTGGAGGACGTGAAGACCTGGTTCCGCGACAATTACGGGCCGAACAACGCCGTCCTCGTCCTCGCCGGCGACGTCGACGCGGCCGAGGCGCGGCCGCTGGTCGAGAAATATTTCGGTGACATTCCGCGCGGGCCGGTCAACGAGCCGGCCCAGGCGAGCGTCCCGACTCTGTCGGCGCCCAAGCACGAGACGATGACCGACCGCGTCGCCAACACCCGGCTCTACCGCAACTGGGCGATCCCCGGGCTGCTCGATCCCGAATCGATCGAGCTCGACGTCGCCGCCAGCGTACTCGGCGGCCTCGCCAGCTCGCGGCTCGACAACGAGCTGGTCCGCAAGGATCAGAGCGCGGTCCGCGTCTCCTCCTACATTCTTCCCTTCCACCGCGTCGGCATGTTCGAGGTGCAGGTGGACGTGAAGCCCGGCGAGGATCCGGACCAGGTCGCGCAGCGGCTCGACGCGATCATCGCCGACTTCATCGCCAACGGCCCGACCGAGGACGAGGTACAGCGCGTCGTGATGAGCGAAGTCGCCGGGCGTATCCGCGGCCTTGAGCAGGTCGGCGGCTTCGGCGGCAAGGCCGTCGCGCTGGCCGAGGGCGAGCTCTATGCGAACGACCCCGAATTCTACAAGAAGCAGCTGCTGCGCTACGGCCAGGTGACGCCGGCCAGCGTCCGCGCCGCCGCGCAGAAGTGGCTGACGCGCCCGGTCTATGCGCTGCGCGTCGATCCGGGCGAGCGCGGGGCCTATGACGAGGCCAAGGGCTCGTCGGGCGCCGCGACCAGCCAGCGGCCGCGTTACTATCGCCAGCCCGAAGCCGGCGAGCAGCCGCTCGCGCCGCTGCCCTATGTCGCCGAAGCGGCTTCCGAGGGTGCCGGCGCCGCCGACGCCGCCGACGCCGCCGCCCTCCAGGCGGGGCAGAAGCGGCCCTTCCCGGAGATCGGCACCGTCGCCGACCTCGATTTCCCCGACATCGAGCGGGCGACGCTGTCGAACGGCATCCCCGTCGTCTACGCCCGCCGCGACGCGGTGCCGGTGGTGCGGGTCGCGGTCGAGTTCGACGCCGGCATCGCGGCCGATCCGGCCAATGCGCTGGGCACCCAGTCGCTGATGCTGAACCTGCTCGAAGAGGGCACGACCAGCCGCAACTCGATCGAACTCGCCGAAGCGCAGGAGCGCCTCGGTGCCCAGATCGGGACCGGCGCCTCGTTCGACCGGACCTGGGTGAGCCTCGCCGCCCTGACCCCGAACCTCGCCCCGTCGCTCGACCTGCTCGGCGACATCGTCCGCAACCCGGCCTTCGCGCCGTCGGAAGTCGAGCGCCTGCGCGCCCAGCAGCTCTCGGCGATCGCCCAGGAGCTGACCCAGCCGCAGGGCCTCGCCGCCCGCGCGCTGCCGCCGCTCCTGTATGGCGAGAACCATCCCTATGGCCGCTCGGCCACCGGGACGGGCGACGCCGAGGCGGTGAAGGCGCTGAGCCGCGACGATCTCGTCCGCTTCCACCAGACGTGGCTGCGGCCGGACAATGCGACGATCTTCGCGGTCGGCGACATCACGCTGGAGCAGCTGCTGCCGCATCTCGAGCGCCAGTTCGGCACCTGGGCCGCGCCGGCGGCGGCGAAAGGCAGCAAGAACTTCGCCGCCACTCCGCCCGCGCCGCAATCGCGGATCGTCATCGTCGACCGTCCGCAGTCGCCGCAGTCGCTCATCTATGCCGGGCACGTGCTGCCGGTACGCGGCACCGAGGACAATCTCGTCCTGACGTCGGCGAACGAGATCCTCGGCGGCAACTTCCTGTCGCGGATCAACATGGACCTGCGCGAATCGAAGGGCTGGTCCTACGGATCGCGCAGCTTCATCAACATGCTGGAGCAGCAGGTCCCCTACATCATCAGCGCTCCCGTCCAGGCCGACAAGACCGGCCCGGCGATCGAGGCGCTGATGGGGCAGATCCGGGACTTCACCGGCACGAAGGGCGTGACCGCGAAGGAGCTGACCCAGCTCATCGCCGGCAACACCCGCCAGCTCGCGGGCCAGTTCGAGACCTCCTCGGCGGTGCTCTCGGCGCTGCGCAGCAACGCGCTCTACAAGCGGCCCGACGATTATTACGAGACGATCGCCGACCGCTATCGCGGCATGACCGGCACCGCGCTCGACGAGGCGGCCCGCCGCGTCATCGATCCGTCGAAGATCGTCTGGGTCGTCGTCGGCGACGCCGAGAAGGTCCGCCCGCAGCTGACCGGCCTCGGACTGCCGATCGAGGTCGTGAAGCCGGAGTGAGGGAAGGGGGACAGTCGCTGGTGACTGTCCCCGCCGGTCCATTCCGTCATCCCGGCGCAGGCCGGGATCTCGTGGGGTGAAAGGCGCCGGGACTCTTCCGGCCCGAGATCCCGGCCTTCGCCGGGATGACGGTTGGCGCAGAGCGTCCGTCCCCTACCCCAGCAGCCGGGTCACGTGGCCCATCTTGCGGCCGGGGCGCGCTTCGCCCTTGCCGTAGAGGTGGAGGTGGGCGGCGGGGTCGGCGAGGATCGCGGCCCAGCCGTCCGCCTCGTCCCCGATCAGATTGCGCATCTCGACGCGCGGTGCCGCCAGGGCGGTGGCGCCGAGCGGCAGGCCGCAGATCGCGCGGATATGGTTTTCGAACTGCGAGGTCAGCGCCCCCTCGATCGTCCAGTGGCCGCTATTGTGGACGCGCGGCGCCATTTCGTTGAACAGCGCGCCCTCGGCGCAGGCGAAGAATTCGATCGCCAGCACCCCGACATAATCGAGCGCCTTGGCGACCGTGCGGGCGAGCGCCTCGGCCTCGGCCACCGCGCCCC
>JBKBVA010000235.1:0-4419 GCA_046289665.1 Allosphingosinicella sp. | reverse complement strand
GATCTCGCCCCGCGCCTCGATGAATTCGCCCGATCGGCATCGAGGTCGCCGGCCGGATGCACTTCAGGATCCGCGCGCCGAGGCCCGCCACCTTGTTCGGCTCCGGCCAGGCCGAAGCGATCGGCGCGGCCATCGCCGAGGCGAAGGCGGAGCTGCTCATCGTCGATGCGCCGATCACGCCCATCCAGCAGAAGAATCTCGAAACCGCCACCAAGGCGAAGGTGATCGACCGCACCGGACTGATCCTCGAGATTTTCGGGGAGCGGGCGGCGACGTCGGAAGGGCGTCTGCAGGTGGAGCTCGCCCATCTCGACTATCAGGCGGGACGGCTCGTGCGGAGCTGGACCCACCTCGAGCGGCAGCGCGGCGGCTTCGGCTTCCTCGGCGGCCCCGGCGAGACCCAGATCGAGGCCGACCGCCGCCTCATCCGCGACCGCATGGCCAAGCTCAGGAAGGAGCTGGAGCAGGTCACCCGCACCCGCGCCCTCCACCGTGCCCGCCGCCAGCGCGCGCCGTGGCCGGTCGTCGCGCTGGTGGGCTATACCAATGCCGGCAAGTCGACGCTGTTCAACCGGGTCACCAACGCCGACGTCATGGCCGAGAACCTGTTGTTCGCGACGCTCGACCCGACGATGCGCGAAGTGCCGATGCCGGGCTTCGACAAGGCGATCCTCTCCGACACGGTCGGCTTCATCTCGGAGCTGCCGACCCAGCTCGTCGCGGCGTTCCGCGCGACGCTGGAGGAAGTGATCTCGGCCGACCTCATCGTCCACGTCCGAGACATCGCCCATTCCGACACCGACGCCCAGCGCGAGGATGTCGAGAAGGTGCTCGGCGAGATCGGCGCGCGCGGGGAGGGGGGTGCCCCGCTCATCGAGGCGTGGAACAAGGTCGACCTGCTCGAGGGCGAGGATGCGGAGCGGGTGCGGGCGGCGGCGGCGCGGCGCGAGGACGTGGTCCTGCTCTCGGCGCTGACCGGGGAGGGGGTCGACGACCTCATCGAATGCGCGGCGACCCACCTGCGCAAGGGATCGCGCGTACGCAAGGTTCGGGTGTCGGCCGGGGACGGGGAGGCGATCGCCTGGCTCCACGCCCATGGCGAGGTGCTCGGCCAGGACAGCGACGGCGTTGAGACCGTCTATGAAGTGCGGCTCTCCGACGCCGACTGGGCGCGCTTCGACTCCCGCCAGCAGGTCGGCTGAGCCGGCGCTTCAGAGCGCCTTCTTCGCCCGCTGCCAGAGCGTTTCGAGGGCGTCGATGTCCATGTCCGACAAGGGCTTGTCGGCCAGTTCCTCGACCTTGCGGAATCGCGCCTCGAAGCGCGCCGTCGCCTCGCGCAGGGCGGCTTCGGGATCGATGCCGAGATGCCGCGCGTGGTTGACGACGCTGAACAGCAGGTCGCCGAGCTCGGCGCGCTGCTCGTCGGGCGTCGCCGCGCGGTCCAGCTCGTCCAGCTCCTCGTCGATCTTCGCCCGCGGCCCGGCGGCGTCGGGCCAGTCGAAGCCGATGCGGGCGGCGCGCTTCTGGAGCTTCTCGGCGCGCTGCAGCGCCGGCAGCGCGAGAGCGACGCCGGCAAGCGCGCTGGGATCGTCGCGGCCGCTGCGCTCGGCCGCCTTCAAGGCTTCCCAGCCGGGACTGGACGCCGCATCGCCGAAGACGTGCGGGTGGCGGCAGACCATCTTGTCGGAGATGCCCGTGAGGACGTCGGCGATGGTGAAGGCGCCGGCCTCCTCGGCGAGCCGCGCGTGGTAGACGACCTGGAGCTGGAGGTCGCCCAGTTCGTCCTTAAGGTCCGCCATGTCGCCGCGGGCGATGGCGTCGGCGACCTCATAGGCTTCCTCGATCGTATAGGGCGCGATCGTCTCGAAGGTCTGGACCTGGTCCCAGGGGCAGCCGGTTTGCGGATCGCGCAGGCGGGCCATGATCTCGACCAGCCGGTCGAGGGCGGAAGGTGGCGAAGGTGGCGCGGAGGGGATCATGGGAATGCTTCTGTAAATGCGATAATATACATTATGTAAAATAGACTCAGGGGGTGAGGACGAGCCATTCGCCCTCCACCTCCCAGCGTGACAGCGACGAGAGGAAGTTCATGCCGAGCACGTTGGTGTCGCCGAACGCCTTGGAAATGTGCACCGGCAGGTCCTCGCGCACGATCGTGCCGATCTGGAGCCGCCCGGCGCGGCCGCGCTCGACGGCGATCGTGCCGTTGGCGGTGTTGACCATGACGGAAAAGCCGCCGTCCGGCTCGACGCCGGCCTTGCGCGCGGCCGCGGCGGACAGGCTGGTGACGGTGGCGCCGCTGTCGACGAGGAAGCGCACCGCTTCGCCGTTCAGCGTTCCATCCACCCAGAAATGGCCGTCCTCGTCCATCCGGATGCGCACGCTCTCGCCCGCGACGACGACGCGGTCGGTGCCGCGCACCGCGTCGGCGAGACGGCCGCCGAGAGCCGCGAAATCGTCCTTGAGCGCGAAGATTGCGAAGACGGCCGCGAAGATCAGGATCCAGGCCGCCGCCATCTTCAGCCCCTGCCGCATCGGGACTCGGCGCACCGCGAGCGCGCTGACGACGAGGACGAGCACGCCCGCCAGGTAGATGAGGCTCAGCGCCTGGTTCTCGCCGCCGCTCAAAAGGCGATCTCCATCCCGTCATAGCCCGGCTCGACGCCCTCGGGCAGCTCGCCCAGCAAGGTGTCGTAATCCATGCTGTTGTCCATATGGGTGAGCACGGTGCGCGCCGGGCGCAGCGCGCGGACCCAGTCGAGCACCTGATCGAGATGCGGGTGCGAGGGATGCGGGCGGCGGCGCAGCGAGTCGACGATCCACAGGTCGACGCCTTCATAGGCGATCGCCATGGCGTCCGTCATCTCGTTGAAGTCGGTCGAATAAACGATCGAGGCACCGCCCGCGTCGAAGCGCAGGCCGGCGCTCGAGATCGTTCCGTGCGGCTGATCGAAGGTGCGCACCGAAATGCCGCCCAGGTTCATGTGATCGGGCAGGATCTGCGGGTTCACCACGGCCGGATAGCCGTCCTTGCCGTCGAAGGCGTAGCCGAAGCGGTGCTGCAGCACCTCCATCGTGTCGGCGCGGGCATAGCCGGTCACCGGCCGCCCCTTGGCATGGTAGAGCTGCCTCAGATCGTCGATGCCGTGGCAGTGATCGGCATGGTCGTGGGTCCAGATCACCGCCTCGACGTCGCGCACGTCGGCGTCGAGCAATTGCTCGCGCAGGTCCGGCCCGGTGTCGACGAGGATCCGGCGGTTCTCATGGCTGACGAGGATGGCGACGCGCCGGCGGCGGTTCTTCGGATTGGCCGGATCGCACTGCCCCCAGTCGTTGCCGACGCGCGGCACGCCGGACGAGGTGCCGCAGCCGAGGATGCGCACTTCCATCACGAAACCTTCGTGAAAAGTGTGCGGAAGTTGGCGCTGGTGCGCTCGGAAAGCGTCTCGAGCGGTTCGTTCCTGAGCTCCGAGAGGAAGCGGGCCGTGTCGGCCACGAAGGCCGGCTCGCACGGCCGGCCGCGGTGCGGGACCGGTGCGAGGAAGGGCGAATCGGTCTCGATCAGCAGCCGGTCGAGCGGGATCGCCTTGGCGGTCTCCTGGAGGTCCTTCGCATTCTTGAAGGTGACGATCCCCGACATCGAGATGTAGAGCCCGAGGCCGAGCGCCTTTTCGGCGAAGTCGGCGCTGGCCGTGAAGCAGTGGATGACGCCCGAATAGGCCCCCTTTCCCATCTCGTCGGCCAGGATCTCGTACGTGTCGGCCTCGGCCTCGCGGGTGTGGACGATGATCGGCAGGCCGGTCTCGCGCGCCGCGGCGATATGGGCGCGAAAGCTCGCCCGCTGCCGCGCCCGGTCTGAATGGTCGTAAAAATAATCGAGCCCGCTCTCGCCGATGCCGACCACCCGCGGGTGCGCCGCGCGTTCGACCAGCAAGGCGGTGTCAACGTCGGGATGGCCGTCGGCCTCGTGCGGGTGGATGCCGACCGAGGCCCACACGTCCCCTTCCCGCTCGGCGACGCCGAGCACGTCGTCCCATTCGGAGCGGCGGGTGGAGATGTTGAGCATCGTATCGACGCCGGCGGCGCGGGCGCGGGCGAGCACGCCTTGCTGGTCCTCGACCAGGCCCTTGTAGTTGAGGTGGCAATGGCTGTCGGTGAACATGGCCGACGCCTTACAAGGGCATGGCCGGCGCGTCACCCTTCGCCTTCGGGGGACGAGCGCCCCCTCCCCCGCCGGCGCCCTCCGGTGCGCTCTGCCGCTCGCGCTGTTGCCGCTGCGTCACCACGGCGGAGAATTTCGTGCCGGGCTCTTTGCAAAGCGGCCGGGGAGCGACATCTAATCGGAAGAACGAAAAAGAGAGCTTCGGACGTGGACGCAACGGCAATCGGGCAGATCGCGCGGCTTCGCTCGGCCGCTCT
>JBKBVA010000234.1:0-4428 GCA_046289665.1 Allosphingosinicella sp. | reverse complement strand
GCGTCCTCGACGCCTATCTCTACCCGCCCCGCGGCGGCCGCGGCGAGCCGATCGTCACCCATGTCGACGCCCGCCTCCCCAACGGCAACGATTTCGACCGGGCGAGCTGCGTCTCGGCGCTGATCGCGGCGCGGGCGCGGCGGTAAGTCCTCCCCGGGACGGGGAGGGGGACCAGGCGAAGCCTGGTGGAGGGGGCTCCGAGGCCGCGGCAGGCGTGGGCGAAGCGGGCCGAACCGATCCGCCCCACCCCCTCCACCGCGCTACGCGCGGTCCCCCTCCCCATCCCGGGATGGGGAGGCAAGGCGGGAGAGCGCCCACCCCGCCGCCTCCGCGACCACCGGGTCCTCGTCTCCGACGAGCCGCTCGAGCGCCGGCACCAGCTCGGGCCGGCCGCTATTCCCCGCCGCGATCGCCGCATTGCGGACCATGCGGTTGCGGCCGATCCGCTTGATCGGGGAGCCGGCGAAGACCTGCCGGAATCCGGCATCGTCGAGGGCGAGGAGGTCGGCAAGCGCCGGCGCGGCGAGCTCGGCGCGCGGCAGGAAGGCCTTGTTGGCGCGTCCCGCGGCGGCGAAGCGGTTCCACGGGCAGACCGCGAGGCAATCGTCGCAGCCGTAGACGCGGTTGCCGATCGCCTCGCGGAATTCGTGGGGGATCGGCCCCTTATGCTCGATGGTGAGGTAGGAGATGCAGCGCCGGGCATCGACGCGGAACGGCGCGGGAAAGGCGTCGGTCGGGCAGGCGTCGAGGCAGGCGGTGCAGCTGCCGCAATGCACCGCATGCGGGGCCGGGGAGGGCTCCAGCTCCAGCGTCGTGTAGATCGCGCCGAGGAACAGCCAGCTGCCGTCGCTGCGGCTAACGAGGTTGCTGTGCTTGCCCTGCCAGCCGAGCCCGGCGGCTTCGGCGAGCGGCTTCTCCATCACCGGCGCGGTGTCGACGAACACCTTCAGTTCGCACCCCGCTTCGGCGACGAGCCAGCGGGCGAGCGCCTTCAGCGCCTTCTTGACCACGTCGTGATAGTCGGCGCCCTGCGCATAGACCGAGATGCGGCCGACATCGCCCCGCTCGGCCAGCGCCAGCGGGTCGCCGGCGGGGGCGTAGCTCATGCCGAGCGAGATGACGGAGCGCACCTCGGGCCAGAGGCCGGCGGGGGAGGCGCGGCGGTCGGCCGTCTCCGCCATCCACAGCATGTCGCCGTGCATCCCTTCCGCGATCCACCGGCGCAGCCGCTCCCCGCTCTTCGGCGCCGCATCGGCGCGCGCGACGCCGAAGGCGCAGAAGCCGAGCGCTTTGGCCTGGCCTTCCAGCCTTTCGCGCAGGGCGGGGTTGATATCGCGCATCGTCACTCGCTACCACAGGCGCCAAGGCAAGGGGATGCGTGGCGTGAGAGACGGCTTAGCTATTGAGGCCAAAGGCCTTTTCAAGGCCTTTGACGGCAAGCCGGCGGTTCACGGGGTCGATCTGGCGGTGCCGGAGGGCAGCGTCTACGGCATTCTCGGCCCCAACGGCGCCGGCAAGACCACCACCCTGCGCATGCTGCTCGGCATCATCGACCCCGACGCGGGCGAGCGGCGGGTGCTCGGGCGGACCCGGCCGCTCGAGGCGGCGAACCTCGTCGGCTACCTCACCGAGGAGCGCGGCCTCTATCCGTCGATGACCGCGCGCGACGCCATCGCCTTCCTCGGCGCGCTGCGCGGCTTTCCGCTGGCCGAGGGGCGGGCGCGGGCCGGGGAGCTGCTCGAGGGCCACGGCCTCGGCGACTATGTCGACAAGCCGATCCGCAGCCTGTCGAAGGGCATGGCCCAGACCGTCCAGCTGTTCGGCACCATCGTCCACCGGCCAAAGCTGATCGTGCTCGACGAGCCGTTCTCCGGCCTCGACGCGATCAACCAGGGCCGGCTCGAGGAGCTGATCCGCGAGCAGGCGGCGGGCGGCGCCACCGTCATCTTCTCCACCCACGTCATCGCCCATGCGGAGCGATTGTGCGAGCGGATCGCGATCATCGCCGGCGGGCGCGTCCGCTTCGAAGGCTCGGTCGCCGAGGCGCGCGACCGCCTCAAGCCGCAGGTCCGGCTCGGCACCCGGGTCGAGGACGGGCCGTGGCGGGCCGCGCTCCCGACCGACGCGGTGCGCGAGGACGGTCTGTGGCATTTCGAGCTGCCCGCCATCGGCATCGAGCCGCTGCTCGAGGCGCTGATCGCCGGCGGGGCGGGGATCGAGGAACTGTCGATCGAGCGGCCGGGGCTGCACGACGCCTTCATCGCCATCGCCGGCGCGGACGCCGCCCGGCAGATGGACGCCGCGGCCGAAGGGGAGACGGTGGAATGACGCGGACGCTTCGCCTCGCCTACGTGATCGGCCGGCGCGATTTCGTCGCCACCGTCTGGTCGAAGACCTTCCTATTCTTCCTGCTCGGCCCGCTGCTGATCATCGCCTTGTCGGTGCTGTTCGGCAACGTCAGCGGCAACATGGCCAAGCAGGACGTGCGCTCAAGCGTCGCCGTGGTCGCGACCGAGGGCGAGTTCGCGCCGATCGCGGAGGCGCGCGAGCGGCTCAACCCCGCCTTCGGCGAGCGCGCCCTGCCCGAGCTCATCCGCGCCGAGCCCGAGGAGCAGGCGGAGCGCCAGGTCCGCACCCTGCTGACCGAAAGGGAGGGCGTGGTCGCGGTGCTGACCGGCGGCTTCACCGAGCCGACCCTGACCGGCGACCTCAGCGAGGGCGGGCGGATCCGCACCCAGATCGGCATGCTGCTCGACGAGGCGCGGCAGGCGCAGGCGCTCCAGGCGGCGGGCGTGCGGCTGCCGCCGGCCGAGGTCCGCCTCGTTCCGGTGGGGGAATCGGCGGGCTCGCTGGCCACCTTGCGGGCGCTGACGGCGCGCGCGGGGCAGCTCCTGCTGTTCATGCTCACCGTCCTCCTCGCCGGCATGCTGCTGTCGAACCTGATCGAGGAGAAATCGAACAAGGTGATCGAGGTGCTGTCCGCCGCCGCGCCGGTCGACGCCATCTTCCTCGGCAAATTGTTCTCGATGCTGGCGGTGTCGATGGTCGGGCTGGTGGTCTGGGCGGCGGGCGCGGTGCTGGCCCTGTCGGTCTTCACCGAGGCGGGGCTCGCCACCCTCCCGCCGCCCGCGGTCGGCTGGAGCGCCTTCGTCGCGCTCATCATCCTCTATTATTGCGCCAACTACCTGCTGCTCGGCGCGCTGTTCCTCGGCATCGGCGCGCAGGCCTCGTCGATCCGCGAGGTGCAGACCCTGTCGATGCCGGTCACCATCGGGCAGATGCTGATCTTCCTCTTCGCCTCGCTGGCGGTGGGGGAGCCGGACAGTTTGAAGGGCATCGCCGCCGCGGTGTTCCCGTTCAGCTCGCCGCTCGCCATGGTCGCGCGCGCCGCGACGTCGGAGGCTTTGTGGCCGCACCTCCTCGCCCTTCCCTGGCAGGTCTTGTGGGTGTGGCTGACGCTGAAGCTCGGCGCCATCCTCTTCCGCCGCAACGCGATGAAGTCGGGAAGCGGCGGCGACGGCACCGGCCGGCGGCGCTGGTTCGGCGGGCGGCGGGCGCGCGCCTAGGGGCGGGACCCCCGGCCCCGCGTCAGGCGGGGGCGGGGCCGGCCTGCTGCCACAGCTCGATCTTGATGCCGTCGCAGTCGAGGATCCAGGCGAAGCGGCCATAATCCTCGTCCTGCCGGCCGAGGATGGCGACTCCCTTCGCCTCCAGCGCCGCCAGCATCGCGTCGAGATCGTCGACGCGCAGGTTGATCATGAACGCGGCCGCGCTCGGCGCGAAATAGTCGGTCCCGGCCTTGAACGGGGAGAGCAGGCTGTAGGGGTCGCCCTCCGCTTCCGCGCGCCACGGGAAGGTCGCGCCCCACTCGCCGCCGATTCCGAGCATCTCCTGGTACCAGCGCGTGGTACGCGCCGGATCCTCGACCTTGTAGAAGATGCCGCCCAGTCCGGTCACTCTGGCCATCGCCTTCCCTCCGTCGCTCGGCACGAAGGCTAGAGGCGCGGCAGCCGCGAGTCTATCCGGCGGCGAGGGCGTCGATCGCCGCAGCGAGCTGGGCCTGGCGGAACGGCTTCTGGAGGACGGGCCGGTCGCGCCACGGCGGCTCGATGCCCTGCAGCCCGTAGCCGGTGGCGAAGAGGAAGGGGATGCCGCGCCCGGCGAGGGTCTCGGCGACCGGGAAGGAGCGCTCGCCGGCGAGGTTGACGTCGAGGATCGCGGCGTCGAGCGCCGCTTCCCGCGCCAGCGCCAGCGCCGGCGCGCCGGGCGAGGAAGACATCCGCCGCAAGCGCATAAGAGTTCGCGCCTGGCGCCGGGGCATGCGCGAAATGGACATTCTGATGGGCGGCTTCGTCGAAGAGCGGCTTGCGACGCTCGGCGAAGCGGAACTGACGGAGTTCGAGGCGCTGCTCGAACTGCCGGACGCCG
>JBKBVA010000233.1:0-4446 GCA_046289665.1 Allosphingosinicella sp. | reverse complement strand
CGCCCAGCCCTCGATGATGAAATATGCCGGGACCGAGCTCAACAAGGCGCGCCACGAGCTGGTGATGGCGGCGGGCGGATCGCGCGCGCTCGAATGGGAGAGCGACCGCTCGCGCGGCGGCAAGACGGCGCGCGAATGGCTGAGGACCAAGGCCAATTCGATCGAGGGCGGGACCAGCGAGGTCCAGCTCGGCATCATCGCCAAGAGGATATTGGATCTGCCGGGGGCCTGAGCCCCCCGTCATCCCGGCGAAGGCCGGGATCTCAGCGAGAAATAAAGCCGAGCCTTTCACCCGACGAGATCCCGGCCTCCGCCGGGATGACGGGCGAGGGCTCCGCCGACGGAGACAGCGAATGCCACTCTACCTCACCGACGATCAGGCGATGCTGCGCGATACGGCGCGGGCGTTCATGGGGGACGAAGGCGCGATCGCGGCGCAGCTGCGCAAGTATCGCGACATGGGCTGCAAGGACGGCTTCGGCCATGCGCTGTGGAAGCAGTTCGGCGAGATGGGCTTTACCGGCATCCTGGTCGACGAGGCCGACGGCGGCATGGGGATGGGCCATGTCGAGGCGGGGATCGTGCTGGAGGAGATCGGGCGCAACCTGACGCCGTCGCCTTTCCTGATCACCGCGGTGGCGGCGGTCGAGGCGCTGAAGGGCACGGCGCTGCGCGAGCGCTGGCTCCCGGGCATCCTCGCGGGGGAGACGGTGGCGGCGCTGGCGGTGGACGAGGGGCCGAAGCACCGGCCGGAGGCGATCGCGATGACCGCGGAGCGGGCGGGGAACGGCTTCCGGCTGACCGGCACGAAATGCTTCGTCGTGCAGGGCGCCTCGGCGGACCTGATCCTCGTCGCGGCGCGGGCCGAGGAAGGGCTGACCCTGTTCGCGGTCGAAAAGGAGGCGCAGGGGCTGGAGGTCGAGGGCGTGCGACTCGCCGATGCCAGCATCGGCGCGCGGATCGACTTTGCCGGGGTCGAAGTGGATGCCGACGCGGTGATCGGCGAGGTCGGGCGCGGCGAAGAGGTGCTGAAGCGGGTGCTGAACGCGGCGCGCGCCGGCGCGGCGTCGGAGCTGGTCGGCGTCGCCTCGGGCGCGATGGCGATGACGGTCGATTATCTCAAGCAGCGGAAGCAGTTCGGCAAGCTGATCGGCGAGTTCCAGGCGCTCCAGCACCGGGCGGCCCATCTCTATTCGGAGCTCGAGATTGCGCGGGCCGCGACGCTGAAGGCGCAGCAATTGCTCGACGAGGGCAGCGAGGAGGCCGAGGCGATGGTCTCCGTCGCCAAGGCCAAGGCCGGGCGCGTCTCGGCGCTCGCCGTGCAGGAAGGCGTGCAGATGCACGGCGGCATCGGCATGACCGACGAATATGACATCGGCCTCTACATGAAGCGCGACCGGGTGCTGGCGGAACTGTTCGGCGACGCCAACTATCACGCCGACAGGCTGGCGCGGCTGAAGGGGTATTAGAAACCCGTTCCCCTCCCTGGAAGGGAGGGGCTAGGGGTGGGTGGCGAGCGGAGCGAGCCCTCGTCGCCTGCCGTTCAGCCCGCCTTCGGCGGACCCACCCCCGTCCCCTCCCTTGCAGGGAGGGGGGAGTTAGAGACCCATGCCCCTCGACACCGACTCCTTCGACCTGCTCCTCGCCACCGTGCGGCGCTACGTCGCGGAGCGGCTGCGGCCGCTCGAGGCGCGGGTGGAGCGCGAGGATGCGGTGCCCGAGGAGGTCGTCGCCGAGATGCGGGAGATGGGGCTGTTCGGGCTTTCGATCCCCGAGGAATATGGCGGGCTCGGCCTCTCGATGGCCGAGGAAGCCCGCGTCGCGCTGGAGCTGGGCGGCACGACCCCCGCCTTCCGATCGGTGTTCGGGACCAATGTCGGGATCGGCAGCCAGGGCCTCGTCATGGCGGGGACGGACGAACAGAAGGCGCGCTGGCTGCCCGGCATCGCCAGCGGCGAGACGATCACCAGCTTTGCGCTGACCGAGCCCGGCGCGGGATCGGACAGCGCCTCGGTGCAGACGAAGGCGGTGCGGGAAGGCGACACCTATCGCCTGTCCGGCACCAAGCGCTTCATCACCAATGCCGACAAGGCCTCGCTGTTCACCGTCATGGCGCGCACCGGCGAGGCCGGGGCGAAGGGGGTTTCGGCCTTCCTCGTCCCCGCAGACCTGCCGGGGGTGCGCGTCGGGACGCCCGAGAAGAAGATGGGCCAGCAGGGCGCCCATGTCTGCGACGTCCATTTCGACGACACGCCGGTGCCGGCCGCGAACCGGCTCGGCGCGGAAGGCGAGGGGTTCCGGATCGCGATGCGGGTGCTCGACCGCGGGCGGCTGCACATCGCGGCGGTCTGCGTCGGCATCGCGGAGCGGCTGATCGCCGACTGCGTCGCCTATGCAAGCGAGCGCCGGCAGTTCGGCAAGGCGATCGGCGAGTTCCAGCTCGTCCAGGCGATGATCGCCGATTCCAAGACCGAGACGCTGGCGGCGCGGGCGCTGGTGCTCGAGGCGGCGCGGCTGAAGGATGCGGGGGAGCCGATCACGCTCGAGGCGGCGGCGGCGAAATATTTCGCGAGCGAGACGGTGGGGCGGGTGGCGGACCGGGCGGTGCAGATTTTCGGCGGCGCGGGCTACATCGCCGATTATGGCATCGAGCGGCTGTACCGGGACGTGCGGCTGTTCCGGATCTACGAGGGGACGAGCCAGATCCAGCAATTGGTGATCGCCAGGGAGACGATGAAGCAGGGGGGATAGCGTACCCCGGGAAGGGCATTCAGGCCCGCGATTCCCCTCCCTGGAAGGAAGGGGTTAGGGGTGGGTGCGAGCGGAGCGAGCCTTCGAGCCTCGACGTTTCGGCCGCCTTCGGCGGACCCACCCCCGGCCCCTCCCTTCCAGGGAGGGGGTAGATACAGGCGCCACCCCCAACTTCTCCCCTGAAGGGGAGAGGGGTTTAGCGCTTCACCAGCAAATTCATCCTCGCGGCGGCGATCGGTTTGGCGCGGTCCTGCTGCCAGGCGTGGGCTTCGACATTGGCGACGCGGTTGCCGAGGCGGGTGATGATCGCCGCGGCGTAGGTGTCGTGATTGGTGCCGCCGCGCATGAAATCGACGCTGACGTTGATCGGCTTGGCGGTGACGCCCTCCTCCTCGCCGAGCGCTTCGTAGAGGGTGCCGAGAGCCGCGAATTCGAGCAGGCCGGCAATGGCGCCGCCGTGGAGGTAGCCGGGGCGGCCGACGACCTGCTCGCGGAACGGCATCACCCAGAGCAGGGCGCCGTCCGGCCCGCGCTCGGTGCGCAGGCCGAGCAGTTCGGCATAAGGGGGAAGGGCGCGTTTCACGTCGTCGCGGTTAGCGGGGCGGCGGCCACGCGTCGAGGTCCGCCGGCGTGTCGATGTCGCGCAAGCGTTCGCCGAGGCGGAGGGACCAGCCGAGCGCCGCGATGCGGGCGACGGTCTCGGCCGCGACGTTTTCGGTGCTCCAGGCGATGCCTTCGAACAGCGAGGGGTGGGCGCGGCGGAGGCCGAGCAGGACGTAGCCGCCGTCCTCGGCCGGGTGGAGGACGGCGTCGTGGTGCCCGAGCGCGGCGGCGGCGGCGCCGAGGCGGCGGCGGTCGAGGGCGGGGCAATCGGCGCCGATCAGCAGCACGCCTTCCTCCCCGGCCAGCGCGCGGGCGGCGGCGCGGGCGAGGCGGGCGCCGAGGTCGCCTTCGCCCTGCGCTGTGAGCGCGACGCGCGGGCCCTGATACCATTCGGCCGGATCGGGCTCGCCGCACAGTTCGACCGCGAGGCCGGTGGCGCGGGCCTCGGCGATCGTATGCGCCAGCATCTCGGCGGCCAGCGAAGCGGCGCCCTCGGCGCCCAGCGCGGGGACCAGCCGCGTCTTCACCCGCCCCGCCACCGGCGCCTTGGCGAAGACGATGATCCTCACCCGCGCCGCCAGCGATGGTAAAGCTCGACCCAGCGCAGGAGGCGTTCGGGCTGGTGGGCCTTGCGCCACTCGCCGGCCGCATATTTGTTCGCCTCGGCCATGGTCGGATAAGCGTGGATGGTGCCGAGGATCTTCTTCAGGCCGATGCCGTGCTTCATCGCCAGCACCAGCTCGGCGAGCATTTCGCCGGCGTGGGCAGCGACGATGGTCGCGCCGAGGATCCTGTCCTTGCCCGGCGCGACGAGGATCTTGACGAAGCCGGCGCGGGCGCCGTCGGTGACGGCGCGGTCGAGGTGGGAGAGGTCGTAGCGGACGACCTCATAGTCGAGCCCGGCCTCGCGGGCGGAGGCCTCGCTGTGGCCGACGGCGGCGACTTCGGGATCGGTGTAGGTGACGCGGGGGAGGACCGAATAGTCCGCGCGGAAGCGCTTGAACGTCCCGAACAGGGCGTTGACCGCGGCGAACCAGGCCTGGTGGGCGGCGAAGTGGGTGAACTGGTAGGGGCCGGCGACGTCGCCGACCG
>JBKBVA010000232.1:0-4482 GCA_046289665.1 Allosphingosinicella sp. | reverse complement strand
GGTCACCAGCCATTTCAGCTTCTTGCGGGGAGCGTCGTCCTGCGAGAAGCTGTTCGCCGCGGCGCGCCTGCTCGGACATGAATCGCTAGGAATCACGGACCGGAACAGCGTGGCGGGAATCGTGCGGGCGTTGAAAGCGGCCGAGCAGACCGAGATGCGGCTCATCGCCGGCTGCCGGCTCGACCTGATGGACGGCTCCAGCCTGCTGGTGTGGCCACAGAACCGCGCCGCCTGGTCGCGGCTCACCCGTCTCCTCACCATCGGCAAGGGTCGCGCCGAGCGGAAGAAAGGCGAGAAAGGTCAGTGCTTCCTTCACTGGGAGGATGTCGATGCGTGGAGCGACGGGCTGATCGCCGCTTTGGTGCCGGACGAGGCGGACGAGGCCTGCGCCGCCGCGCTTGCCCAAACCGCCGACATATTCGGCGACCGCGCCCATCTCGCCCTCACTCATCGCCGCAGGCCGGGGGAAGCCGTTCGACTCGATCAGCTCAATGACCTGGCACGGCGCTTCGGCGTGCGAGCGCTGGCGACCGGCGATGTTCTCTACGATTCACCCGACAAGCGCATGCTCCAGGACGTGGTCACCGCAATCCGCCACAAATGCACGATCGACGAACTTGGCTTCCGCCGCGAACGCTATGCCGATCGTCATTTGAAGAGCGTCGCCGAGATGGAACGGTTGTTCCGCGCCTATCCCGACGCGATCCGCGCGAGCGCCGACATCGCGAAACGCTGCACCTTCTCGCTGCGCGAGCTCAGCTACCAATATCCCGACGAGATCGTGATGCAGAAGCGCTCCCCGCAGCAAGCGCTCGAGCAGCTATGCTGGGAGGCGCTTCCCAACGCGCAACGATCGGCCAAGCACGATATCGCCCATTACGAGAAGCTGCTCCGCCACGAGCTCCAACTCGTCGAAAAGCTCGGCTACGCGCCCTATTTCCTCACCGTCAATTCGATCATGTCCTATGCGCGAAGCCAGGGCATATTGTGCCAGGGCCGCGGCTCGGCGGCCAATTCGGTCATCTGCTACGTGCTCAAGATCACCTCGATCGATCCGATCGAGCGCGGCCTCCTGTTCGAACGGTTCATTTCGGAGGACCGCAAGGAGCCGCCCGACATCGACGTCGACTTCGAGCACGAACAGCGCGAACGGGTGATCCAGTGGATCTATGAGACCTACGGTCTTCGCCACGCCGCTCTGACCGCGGTGGTCACCCGCTACCGGACTCGTGGCGCGGTGCGCGAGGTCGGCAAGGCGCTCGGCCTGCCCGAGGACCTTACCGCGGCCCTCGCCGGTCAAATCTGGGGATGGTCGAACGCGGGAGTAGAGGACCGCCATGTCGAGGCGCTCGGCCTCACCCGCGACGACGAGCGGTTGGCACTTGCGCTCGACCTCGCCCGTCAGCTCATCGGAACGCCGCGCCACCTCAGCCAGCACCCCGGCGGTTTCGTCCTCACCAAAGACCGGCTCGACGAGCTCGTTCCAATCGAGCCGGCGGCGATGGAGGACCGCCAGGTCATCGAGTGGGACAAGGACGACATCGACGAGCTGAAGTTCATGAAGGTCGACGTGCTGGGCTTGGGAATGCTCGGCTGCATGCGCCGCGCCTTCGGACTTCTCGACGATCACAAGGGGCTTCGCCTCGACCTGTCGTCGGAGCCGTTCCAGAAGGACGATCCAGCGACCTTCGCGATGATCCGGAAGGCCGACACGCTCGGCACCTTCCAGATCGAGAGCCGGGCGCAGATGTCGATGCTGCCGCGGCTGAAGCCACGTGAATTCTACGACCTCGTCATCCAGGTCGCGATCGTCCGGCCGGGGCCGATCCAGGGGGACATGGTCCATCCCTATCTGCGCCGGCGCGAAGGCAAGGAGCCCGAGGAATATCCGTCGGAAGCGCTGCGCGAGGTGCTGTCCAAGACCAAGGGCGTGCCCTTGTTCCAGGAGCAGGCGATGCAGGTCGCGATCGTCGGCGCCGGCTTCACGCCGTCGGAAGCCGACGGCCTCCGCCGCGCGATGGCGACGTTCAAATATACCGGCGGGGTCGGCGAGTTCCGCGACAAGCTCATCAACGGCATGCTTGCCAATGGCTACACGCAGGATTTCGCCGAGCGGACGTTCAAGCAGATCGAAGGGTTCGGGAGCTACGGTTTCCCCGAGAGTCACGCGGCGAGCTTCGCCAAGATCGCCTACGCCTCGTCATGGGTGAAGTGCCATCATCCGGACGTGTTCTGCTGTGCACTGCTCAACGCGCAGCCGATGGGCTTCTACGCGCCGGCGCAGATCGTTCGCGACGCGCGCGAGCATGGCGTGGAGGTGCGGCCGGTCTGCATCAATGAGAGCCGGTGGGATTGTACGCTGGAGGAAGGTGAAGGTCTTCTCCCGCTTCGTCTCGGCATGCGGATGGTGAAGGGGTTGGCGAACGATCATGCGGCGAAGATGCTCGCGGCGCGGCTGGAACGGCCGTTCGGATCGGTCGAGGATGTGTGGAGGCGTTCGGGGGTGCCGGTGGCGGCGCTGGAGCGGCTCGCGGAGGCGGATGCGTTCGCCTCATTGGGGCTCGATCGGCGCCAGGCTTTGTGGCGGGTGCGCGGGCTCGGCGAGAAGGTGCTGCCGCTGTTCGCCGCCATCGAGGCGCAGGAGACTGAGCCCACAGTCGTTCTCGACTCGATGACCGATGGGCGCGAGGTGGTCGAGGATTACCGCTCGGTCCAACTGTCGCTTCGCGCCCACCCGCTCGCCTTCCTTCGACCGGAGCTGGAGCGGCGCGGGATCGTCCCCTGCTCGGCACTCGGCCGGATCAAGGACGGGCGTCGGATCAAGCTGTCCGGGATCGTCCTCATCCGCCAGCGGCCGGGGACGACCAACGTCACCTTCCTCACCATCGAAGACGAAAGCGGAATCGCCAACATCATCCTGTGGAAAGACAGGTTCGAGGCGCAACGGCCGATCGTGATGTCGGCGCCGATGATCGGCGTGACGGGCATCGTGCAGCGCGAGGGCGACGTGATTCACGTCATCGGCGAGAGGCTCGAGGACCAGAGCGGACTGCTCCATTCCGTCGGTCGAATGCAGTTCCCGCACCGCTTCAGCCCAGCCGACGGCGCCAAGGGCGGCGGCGGCCGCGATCCGCGCGATGCGCCGAAGCGGCTGCCGCTACCGGCTGCGGATCAGGAGCCGAGAATCAAAGTGAAGTCGCGCGACTTCCACTGAGGTCTAGAAGGACTTGGCTTTGCGCATGGTGAGTTCGCCGCGGCGGCAGACATCCTCGACCGTGTCGCCCCGAAGGATCGTGGCCACCCCGATCGTCGCCATCAGCTTCAAAGTGCCGCCGCCGAGGTCGAGCGGGTTCTCCTCTATGCAGCGGACGATCCGCTCGGAGGTCTCGATAGCGCTGTCGGCGTCGAGATGATCGAGAACGATGGCGAATTCGTCGCCGCCGACCCGCGCCGCGAAATCGGTGCCGCGGATGAGGTCTTCTATCAACTTGGCAACGTGGATAAGCGCGGCGTCTCCTGCGACCTGACCGTGGCGGGCGTTGATCGCTTCAAGACCGTCGAGATCGAGATAAAGGAGCGCGCCTGGCGTGCCGTGGCGGTTGGCCTGACTGACCACGCGATCGACCGCGCGCATGAACGCGCCGCGGTTGGGAAGGCCGGTGAGCGCGTCCTTCTCGGACAGGCGCTCCATCTCCTCCAGCCGAGTCCGAAGCTCGGTCATCGAGGCGCGGAGCAGGGCGTTCTCGTCGCTGAGACGGCCGAGCTCGGCTTCGACGGCCGGTGTCAGCTCCTCGACTGGAATCCCGGAAATGCTGCCTTGAACGCTCACGTCGGCCCCTCCTGCCCTATCGGCTCTCCAACGCTCTACGCCGCACAGGGTTAAGGAGTGGGAAAGGCGGTCGTTGCAGGGCCGGCATCCCGCCGATAAGAAGCCCGCTCGGTTCCACGCACAGCCAGGTAAGCATGTCTGAAGAGACGCCGCGCGTCGGTATCATCATGGGCAGCCGCTCCGACTGGGAGACGATGAGCCACGCCGCCGACATGCTGACGACGCTCGGCGTCGCTCATGAGGTTCGTGTGGTGTCGGCCCACCGTACGCCCCAGCGCCTCTACGATTACGCGACCGGCGCGGCCGAGCGCGGGCTCAAGGTGATCATCGCTGGCGCCGGCGGAGCGGCACATCTTCCTGGGATGGCGGCGTCGATGACCACGCTGCCGGTGCTCGGAGTGCCGGTCGAGAGCCAGGCGCTCTCGGGCCTCGATAGCCTGCTTTCGATCGTCCAGATGCCAGCCGGAGTGCCGGTGGCGACACTGGCGATCGGCAAGGCGGGCGCTGCCAATGCCGGCCTGCTCGCCGCTTCTATCCTGGCCGTCAGCGATCCGGAGCTGGGCGAGCGCCTCGCCGTCTGGCGGCGCGAGCAGACGGACGCCGTCGCCGAAAGCCCGGAATGATCGTCCCGCCTGGCTCGACCATCGGCATAG
>JBKBVA010000231.1:0-4591 GCA_046289665.1 Allosphingosinicella sp. | reverse complement strand
CTTCATGCTCCACGCGCCGGATTTCCTGGGCTATCCCGACGCGGTGGCGATGGCGAAGGATCACCGCGCGTGGGTCGCGCGGGGGCTCGGCATCAAGAAGGCGGGCAACGCGATCGTGACGGCGCTCGGGGGGATATTCAGCTTTTCGGCGCGCCCGGACCTTCGCGAGGCGTGCGGGACCATGCTTCGGGCGCAGCGACTCTACGGCGCGGGGCGGCCGGTCCTCTGGAGCGGCGAGCGGATCGTGCTCGGCCGGGACCTGTTCCGGACCTTGCCCGAGGACTCCTTCGACCACGGGCCGGTCGTGGCGCGGGAGGGGCGGTTCGCGCTGGCGGCCGACGTCCGGCTCGACAACCGCGAGGCGCTGTGGCGAGAGCTGGGTTTCGACCGGGCTGAGCTTCCCCGGCAGCCGGACGCATTCATCCTGATGGAGGCGCTGATCCGCTGGGGTGCGGCAGCGGTCGACCGCCTGCGCGGCGACTTCGCTTTCGCCTTCTGGTCCGGGCAGGCCCAAAGCCTCCTTCTCGCCCGCGACTTCCTCGGCCAGCGACCGCTTCATTTCCATCGCAATGCGGACCTGCTCGCCTTCGCGTCGATGCCGAAGGGGCTCCATGCCCTCCCCGAAGTTCCGCGCCGCCCGGACGCGGGGAAGGTCGCCGAGTTCCTGGCGCTGCTCCCCGAAAACGAGCCGGCCAGCTTTTTCGAGGGGGTGGAGCGCGTGCTCCCCGGCCACATCTGCACCGTCACCGCCGGCGGCATCGCTTCCGATCGCTACTGGACCCCGTCGCCGCGGCCCCTGCGGCTGTCCAGCGCGGCCGACTATGCCGAGGCGGTGCGCGAACAGGTGGACCGCGCGGTCGCCAGCCGGCTGAGGCGTGCCGGCGGCGGGGTGGGCGCGCATCTCAGCGGCGGCCTCGACAGCAGCACGGTGGCGGCCACCGCCGCGCGCCTGCTCGCGCCGGCGGACAGGGTGACGGCCTATACCGCGGTGCCGCGGGAGGGCTATGCGGAGCCCGTTCCCCGCGGCCGCTTCGCCGACGAGGGCATCAACGCCGCCCGGGTGGCGGCCGCCCACCCCAATATCGAGCACGTCCTCATCCGCAGCGGCGGCACCTCGCCCCTCGCCTCGCTCGACCGGAGCTTCTTCCTGTTCGAACGGCCGGTGCTGAACCTGTGCAACGGGGTGTGGCTCGAAGCGATCATGGACGCGGCGAAGCGGAGCGGCCTTTCGGTGATGCTGACCGGCCAGATGGGCAATCTGTCCTTCAGCTATGCCGGGCTCGAGACGCTGCCGGCGCTGCTCGCGCGCGGGCGGTGGATCCGGCTCGCGCGGCTCGCGATGCAGTTGCGGCGTCACGGGACGACGCTGGAGAGCGTCGCCGCCCGGACCTTCGGCCCCTACCTTCCCAGATGGCTGTGGCGCGCGGCGAACCGCCGCCGCGGGCGCGATTACCGGGTCGGCGCCTATTCGGCCTTGAAGCCGGAATGCGCGGCCGACCTCTCCGCCCGGGCCTCGCTGAGCGGGCTCGACTTCAGCTATCGTCCCCGGCGGGACCCGATCGAGATGCGGCTCTGGGCGCTGCGGCGGATCGATCTCGGCAATTACAACAAGGGCTATCTCGGCGGCTGGGGGATCGACGTGCGCGATCCGACCGCGGATCGCGACCTGGTCGAATTGTGCCTCTCCATTCCCTCCGCGGAATTCGTCCGGGACGGGCGGAGCAGAGCCCTGGCACGGGCGGCCTTCGCCGATCGCCTGCCGCAGCCGGTGATCGAGGAGACGCGAAAGGGCCTGCAGGGCGCGGACTGGCACGAAGGGCTCGCCGCCGCACGCGAGGAGGTCGCGGACGAGCTGGAGCGGACCGCCGCGAGCCTTCCGGCCGATGGCCCCCTCGACGTCAACCGCTTGCGCGCGCTTGTCGCCGACTGGCCGGAGGGAGAGTGGAACAGCCCTGCCGTGCAGTGGAAATACCGTCTCGCGCTCTTGCGGGGCGTCTCGGCCGGCAACTTCCTCCGCAAGGCGACAGGGTCGAACCTCTAGGGGCCACCGCCGACCGGACGCGGCTGTTGTTACGCCTCAGGAATGCTGGTACGTCGCCCGAGCTTGCCGAAGAGGGAATTCGAATGGACCAGCCGCACACAGAACAGCCCGAGAGCGCAGCCGAAGCGAAGCCCCGCACGGACTGGCTGAAGCCCGAGATCGTGACCTTGGACGCCGGCTCGGCCGAGGTGGGCGACGCCGCCTCGGCCGACGGGAACATCGCCTCCTGACCCTGTAAGGATTGGCGCCGATCCGCTGGACCAGCGCTCACTCGCCGGCGCACCGGAGTGCGAAGCTGACGCTCGCGCGGGCGGCTGCGGCAGCGCACCCGGAACGCGCCGAACTGCATCTTCTCTTCGCCCGGGAACTCGCTGCCGCCGGCGAGGCTGGGGAGGCGCTGCGCGTGCTCGAAAAGGCCTGCGGGCTCTTCCCGGAGCATGAGCCGCTGCACGACGCCCGGGCCAGAGCCCTGGCCGAGGCGGGCCGGCTCGATGCGGCACTCTCCGGGCTGCGCGGCCGCGCCCGCTCGCCGCGGGCGGCTCTCACCGCCCTGCAGCTTCTGAGGCGACACGGAAGATTGGAGGAAGCGGCCGCGTTCGAGGCGGCCGTCGCCGCCGTGTTACCGGCGGATGCGGATCTGCTCGAATGCCGTGCCGCACGCCTGCACGACGATCCTGCCGGACTGCTGAAGGCCTCCGAGGAGGTGCTGGCACACGAACCGGCCGCCGCCCACGGATTGTACTACAAGGCCGTGGCGCTGGCGCAGCTCGGGCGGGGCCGGGAAGCCGCCGCTTTGATGGCGCTCGACAGGTTCGTCGATCGCAGGCCGCTGCCGACCCCCGCCGGCTTCGACTCCAGCGAGGCGTTTCGTGCCGCCGTCGCGGCGGAGATCCGCGCCAACCCGACCCTGCACGCGGACCCGGTCGGCTACGCGACCCGCAAGGGCCTGAGGACCGGCACGTTCCCCGCCGAGGGCGACCGCGCATCGGTGGCGCTGGTCGCTGCCCTGCGGCGCGAGGTGCAGCTTTATGCCGAGGGGCTCGCGGGCGATCATCCGTTCGTCGCCGCACGGCCGGTCCAGGCGCGCTTCACGCCCTGGGCGCTGCTGCTGCGCGGCGAGGGGCACCAGCGGCTCCACTATCACCCGGGCCGGTGGCTTACCGGCGTCTGCTACCTCGACGCGCCGCGAGGCGGCGCCGGCTGCGGTGCGCTGCGCATCGGCGTGCTGCCGGAATGGGCAGGAGTCGAGCCGCCGTGGGAAGTCATGGAGGTCGAGCCGGTACCCGGGCGGCTCGTGCTCTTCCCCTCCTACGTGCCCCACGCCACGCAGCCGACGGGCAGCGACAGCGAGCGGATCTCCGTGGCCTTCGACGTCGCCGACAGCGGGAGCCGATGACTTTCGGACTCGCAAACAGCGGGTGTTCGAGGGCTTCGGCTGGCAAAAGGAGACTGCAGCCGCTTCCTCCAGGCGCTGGACGAGGCTTTGGTGCGGCTGAAAAGGGGGCGCTGAGACCGGCCCGACAAGGCCGCCGTCAGTCTCGCTGCCCACCTATGGGGCAGCGGCATCATCAAGGCCATCCTGAAGCGGTACACGCCACGGATGGTCCGGCCGCTCCACCGCCTCCGCCACCTCCGGGTCCGTCTTCGCCCGCCGCCGCCGGCCAAGAAAAAAGGGAGAGGGTGACTGCCCACCCTCTCCCTGTCGCCGGACCAGACCTGCTTCTTAGAAACCGAGACGCAGGCCGGCCCTCACGCCATAGCCGGACATGTTGGTGCCGAAGCGATAGTCCGCCTTGACGAAGCCGGAGAGATTGCTCGCGCCGGTGCCGAACATGTTGAGGATGCCGGACACCTCGCCATAGGTGCGGTGCCGGTCGTCCGTCAGGCGGGCCGTCTCGGCTCCGCTGAAGAACCGGACGTCGTTGTCGCCATCCAGCAGGTGCCACACGCTCGGCATGATGCTCGGCTCGAGACGAATGCCGCCCATGTCGATCGTCGTCCCGGCACGCGCGCCGAGCCTGCCCCAAAGCGACCGGCCCTGGCTGACCACCGTGGTTCCGGGAACGACGAGCTCGTCCATCTCGGTATAGACATATTCCAGGGTGGCCTGGGGATCGATGAAGAAGCCCCGGTTTCCGATCCGGTACCCGGTATCGAGCCGCACGCCGTAATTGCGCACGTCCGCATCGTCGCGCACGATCCCGGCGATCCCGCTGTCATAATCGAGCTTGAGCAGATCGGCCTTGACCAGGACGTCGGCGAAGAAGCGGCCGGTGACATAGGTCATGTAGCCGCCCAGGTTGAAGCCCGAGAAGCGGGCTTCGCTGTCGCGTGCGTCGAACTCGAGATCGGACCTCACATAGCCGGCCGTCAGGCCGAACATGACGAGGCCGCCGCGACTGTCGACGTTCCGGGAAACCTGGTCGAAGCCGCCCTGGATGCCCCAGATGTCCTGGCGGTAGGACAGATCGTGCGTGACCGTCTGGTTGAACAGGGTCGTGCTCGATTCGCTGTCCCGCTTCGACCAGTCGCCATAGCCCCTCAGCCAGC
>JBKBVA010000230.1:0-4599 GCA_046289665.1 Allosphingosinicella sp. | reverse complement strand
TCTACCCCTCCACCACCCTTCGGGTGGTCCCCCTCCCCATCTTGCGATGGGGAGGCAAGAGATGACCGAACCCCGTCTCCGGCGGCAGCGGGCGATCGCGGAGATCGTGCGCGACGAAGCCGTGTCGAGCCAGGAAGAGGTGACGGCCCGGCTCAAGGCGCGCGGGTTCGACGTCGGCCAGGCGACGGTGTCGCGCGACCTCGAGCAGATGGGCGCGGTCAAGGTGAAGCGCGGCGGGAGCCTGCGCTACGCTCTGCCCGACCAGATGGCGGACAGCGACTGGGCCGGCTCGCGGCTCGAGAAGATCGTCTCCGAATGGGTGGTCTCGGTCGAGGCGGCGGGCAACCTGCTCGTGCTGCGCACCCCGCCCGGTTCCGCCCACCTCGTCGGCCTCGCCATCGACCAGGCGAAGATGCGCGAGATCGCCGGCACGATCAGCGGCGACGACACTCTGTTCCTCGCGCTGAAGGACGGCGTCGTCGCCGGCGCCATGGCCCGCCGCTTCAAAGACATGCGCCGGGGGGAGAAGGGATGAGGCCAGTTTCCCGATCCTCCCCGGGACGGGGAGGGGGACCGCACGAAGTGCGGTGGAGGGGGCTTTTCGTTTCGAACGCTGCGCCCGTTCGCACGCTTTATCCTTTCCGCATGCCCCCCTCCACCAGCCTGCGGCTGGTCCCCCTCCCCGTCCCGGGGAGGATTTTGACGCCCCGCCCGCCTCAGTAGACTAGAACACCAGGAACACGCTCATGAACGCCCTCCCCCACCCGAAGAAAGTCGTCCTCGCCTATTCCGGCGGGCTCGACACCTCGATCATCCTCAAGTGGCTGCAGACCGAATATGGCGCGGAGGTCGTCACCTTCACCGCCGACCTCGGCCAGGGCGAGGAAGTCGAGCCGGCGCGGCGCAAGGCGGAACTGCTCGGCATCCGGCCGGAGAACATCTTCATCGAAGACCTGCGCGAGGAGTTCGTGCGCGACTACGTTTTCCCGATGTTCCGGGCGAACACCGTCTATGAGGGCCAGTATCTGCTCGGCACCTCGATCGCGCGGCCGCTTATCGCCAAGCGCCAGATCGAGATCGCGCGGGCCGTGGGCGCCGACGCCGTCTGCCACGGCGCGACCGGCAAGGGCAACGACCAGGTGCGCTTCGAGCTGGCTTATTACGCGCTCGAGCCCGACATTCGCGTCGTGGCGCCGTGGCGCGAATGGGACTTCGCCAGCCGCGAGCAATTGATCGACTTCGCCGAGAAGAACCAGATCCCGATCTCGAAGGACAAGCGCGGCGAATCGCCTTTCTCGATCGACGCCAACCTGCTGCACAGCTCGTCCGAGGGGAAGGTGCTGGAGGATCCCGCCCTCGAGGCGCCGGAATATGTCCACCAGCGCACCATCTCGCCCGAGGAGGCGCCGGACAAGGCGACGGTGATCGAGATCGCCTTCGAGGGCGGCGATCCGGTGGCGATCGACGGCGAGCGCCTGTCGCCGGCGGAATTGCTGACGAAGCTCAACCAGCTCGGCCACGACAACGGCATCGGCCGGCTCGACCTCGTCGAGAACCGCTTCGTCGGCATGAAGTCGCGCGGCGTCTACGAGACGCCCGGCGGCACGATCCTGCTCGCCGCCCACCGCGGCATCGAATCGATCACCCTCGACGGCGGCGCGGCGCACCTCAAGGACGCTCTGATGCCGCGCTATGCGAGCCTGATCTACAACGGCTTCTGGTTCTCGCCCGAGCGGGTCATGCTGCAGGCGCTGATCGACGCGAGCCAGACGCACGTCACCGGCACGGTGCGGATGAAGCTCTACAAGGGCAATGCGACGGTGATCGGACGCGAGAGCCCGCTGGCGCTCTACGACCAGGATCTGGTGACCTTCGAGCAGGGCTCGTCGAGCTACAACCAGCGCGACGCGGCCGGCTTCATCAAGCTGAACGCGCTCAGGCTGCAGATCGGCGCAAGGCGCGCACGGCGCAGCGGCGGCGAGTAATCCGTTAGCTCCCCCTGCCTCCCCATCGCCAGATGGGGAGGGGGACCAGCGAAGCTGGTGGAAGGGTAGAGGGCGCAGGCGCATGAAGATCACGCCGAACCCGCTTAGGGCGGAGCCACTTACCCCTCCACCACCCTGCGGGTGGTCCCCCTCCCCCCGAGCTGCCGCTCGCGGGGAGGCAGGTCAGGAGCCCTGCGCCTTCGCGATCGCCTCGCGGACGCGCTCCGGGGCCGTCCCGCCGTGGGTGGTGCGGCTGCGGATCGAGGCGTTCACGCTGAGGACCTGGTAGACGCTCTCGTCGATGCGGGGGTCGATCTCGCGCAGCGCGGCGAGGTCGAGCTCGGCGAGCGCGCAGCCGCGTTCCTCGGCCAGCTTCACGGCACGGCCGGTAATGTGGTGGGCTTCGCGGAACGGCACGTCCGCGACACGCACCAGCCAGTCGGCGAGGTCGGTGGCGGTCGAGAAGCCGGCCTCGGCGGCGGCGCGCATCCGGTCGGTGCGGAATTCCGTCGCCTCGACCATGCCGGCCAGCGCCTGGAGCGAGAGCATGAGGAGATCGTGCGCCTCGAAGACCGGCGGCTTGTCGTCCTGCATGTCCTTCGAATAAGCGAGCGGCAGGCCCTTCATCGTGACGACCAGCGAGGTCATCGCGCCGGCGATGCGGCCCGCATGGCCGCGCACCAGCTCGGCCGCGTCGGGGTTGCGCTTCTGCGGCATGATCGACGAGCCGGTCGAGAAGGCGTCGGGCAGGCGCACGAAGCCGAAGGGCTGCGACGCCCAGATGATCAGCTCCTCGGCGAGGCGCGAGAGGTGGAGCGCGCACTGGGTCGCGGCCATCAGATAATCGAGCGCGAAATCGCGGTCGGAGACGGCGTCGAGCGAGTTGGCGGTCGGGCGATCGAAGCCGAGCGCGCGGGCCGTCGCCTCCCGGTCGAGCGGGAAGCTGGTGCCGGCGAGCGCCGCCGAGCCGAGCGGGCATTCGTTCAGCCGCGCGCGGGCGTCGGCGAAGCGCGAGCGGTCGCGGCGCAGCATCTCCCAATAGGCCATCAGATGGTGGCCGAGCGTCACCGGCTGGGCGGCCTGGAGGTGGGTGAAGCCGGGCATGGCGCTCTCCGCATGCTCCTCGGCGCGTGCGGCGAGGACGCGCTGGAAGGCGGCGAGCGCCGCGTCCGCCTCGTCGATGGCGGCGCGGACCCAGAGGCGGAAATCGGTCGCCACCTGGTCGTTGCGCGAGCGCGCGGTGTGGAGGCGCCCCGCCACCGGCCCGATCAATTCGGCGAGGCGGGATTCGACGTGCATGTGGATGTCTTCGAGCGCGACGTCCTCGGGCACGCCGTCCGCTTCATATTCGGCCGCGACGCGGTCGAGCCCGTCGGCGATGGTCCGCGCGTCCCCGGCGGAGACGATGCCCTGCGCGCCGAGCATCGCGACATGGGCCTTCGAGGCCTCGATGTCCTCGCGCCAGAAGCGCTTGTCGAAGCCGATCGAGGCGTTGATCTCGCGCATCAGCGCCGACGGGCCGCCGCCGAAGCGGCCGCCCCACATCAGGTTCGATTTGCTGTCGCCGGCGATAGCCCGTCTCCTTCGCCTGCGGCGATAGGCAAAGCGGGCGCGCGCCTCAAGCGGCTATGCCGCGGCCGCGCGGCTCGTTAGGGAGGCGTCATGACCCTGCCCGCTCTGTTCGACCGCCTGCGCCTCCCCGCCATCGGGGCGCCCTTGTTCATCGTCTCCAACCCGGACCTCGTCATCGCCCAGTGCAAGGCGGGGATCGTCGGCGCCTTCCCGGCGCTGAACGCCCGACCGCAGAGCCTGCTCGACGAATGGCTGCACCGCATCACCGAGGAGCTGGCGGCGTGGGACCGGGACAATCCCGAAGCGCCGGCGGCGCCCTTCGCGGTCAACCAGATCGTCCACCGCTCGAACGACCGGCTCGAGGCGGACATGGCGACCTGCGCGAAGTGGAAGGTGCCGATCGTGATCACCTCGCTGGGCGCGATCCCCGAGGTTAACCAGGGGGTGCACGGATGGGGCGGCATCACCCTGCACGACGTCATCAACGACCGCTTCGCCCGCAAGGCGGTCGAGAAAGGCGCCGACGGCATCATCGCGGTGGCGGCGGGCGCGGGCGGCCATGCCGGCACTTTGTCGCCCTTCGCCCTGATCCAGGAGATACGCGAATGGTGGGACGGGCCGCTGGCTCTGTCCGGCGCGATCGCCACCGGGCGGGCGGTGCTGGCGGCGCGGGCCTGCGGCGCCGACCTCGCCTATATCGGCTCGCCGTTCATCGCCACGACCGAGGCCAATGCGTCGGAGGCGTACAAGGCCGGCATCGTCGAGGGGCGGGCAGCGGACATCGTCTATTCGAGCCTCTTCACCGGCGTGCACGGCAATTATCTGCGCAAATCGATCGAGGCCGCCGGGCTGGACCCGGATGCGCTCCCCGAGGGAGACTTGAAGACGATGAACTTCGGCGGCGGCGCGGCCAAGGCGTGGCGCGACATCTGGGGCTCCGGCCAGGGCATCGGCGCGGTCCGCGACGTGGTGCCGGCGGGGGACTATGTCGCGCGACTGATCGCGGACTATGAGGCGGCGCGGGCGGCGCTTTGATCCTCCC
>JBKBVA010000022.1:0-15976 GCA_046289665.1 Allosphingosinicella sp. | reverse complement strand
AACTGCGTGACTCCGGCTGCCGCGCGCACGCGCATCTTCGATCAGATGAGCCAGCAGCACATCGACTTCATGCTGTCGAAGATCCCGCGCGGGCGCTTCCTGCAGGTCGAGGAGGCGGCGGCGATGATCTGCTGGCGCTGCTCGCGGCGGGGCATGATGTAGTTCTTGATCGAATGCGCGCCCTGCGCCTTCAGCCGCCGGACGTGGGCGAGGGCGTCGTCGAAGCTCTCGATCTGGGCGTGGCCGAAGGAGCGGGCGCCGTAGATCGTCTCGCCGGTCGAGAAGGTGCGCGGCGCCAGGATCAGGCCGGCGCGCTGCATCTCGGACGCGGCGAAGATGTGGGCGGCCTGGCTCGACGGGTCGTGCACCGTGGTGACGCCGAAGGCGAGGTGGGCGAGCGCGGACCAGTTCTGCTGCGGCACCAGCTCGTCCTGCCCCTGCGGGCCGTGGGCGTGGGCGTCGATGATGCCGGGGATGATGGTCTTCCCGGTGACGTCGACGGTCTTCGCGCCGGCCGGCACCTGGACCTCGCCGCGGCGCCCGACCGCGCGGATGCGATTGTCCTCGATCAGGATGACGCCGTCGTCGATGATGCCGCCCGTATCGTTCGCCATGGTGACGATCCGCGCGCCGGTCAGCGCGACGAGGCCACGCGGCTTCTCCGCCGCGACCTGCATGGCGAGCGACACGCCGCGGGTCGGCGGCGTGAACCTTTCGGCCGTCTCGCCCGCCGCGGCCGGGAGCCGGCGCAGCAGGTCGGCCGTCTGCGCCGAATAGAGAGTGGGGCCGGTGCTCCAGGCGAGGGTGCGCCCGTCCGCCCCCCAGTGGAACCAGGCGCCGCCGTCGCCGCTCGCCCGCACCACGGGGAGCTGGTTGCCCTTCGAGCCTGCGGTCAGCGTCTGCGCGCCGGCCACGAAGGGCATGACGAAGACGTTGTAATTCTCGCGGAAGGCGAGGTGGTCGCCGGTGGGGGACACCTCATAGGCCGAGACGAGGCTGCCCTCCGCATGCTTGCGGTTGTCGTGGCCGTCGAGGGTGACGCTGACGAGGCTGCGCTTGGTCCCTTCGGTGGTCTCGAAATAGACCCGGTCGTTGGCCGCGCCGAAATGGGGGTTGCTGCCCGATGCCGCCACGCGGGTCGCCGCGCCGCCCGCGGCGGGGACGCGGAAGATGCCACGTTCGCCGCCCCACGTCTCCGCGGTGAGGCCGCCGGCGTCGGCGCGCTCGAAGACGATGGTCCGCCCGTCCGGCGAGAAGCGCGGCCGGCGATAGTGGCCGGGGGTCTCGGTGACGGTGCGGGCCTTGCCGCCGCTTGCCGGGATGATGCGGATTTCGCCCAGCCGCCGGTCGTTCCAGCTGACGTAGACGATGCTCCTGCCGTCGCGCGACCAGCTGGGGTGGATCTGGAAATCGTCGTCGCGGCCGGTCAGCAGCCTCGGCGCGCCGCCGGCCATGTCCTTGACGTAGAGACGCCCGAGGCTCTCGAGCACGACGCGCCGTCCGTCCGGCGAGACGGTGGCCCGGCGCGGCATGCTGGTGGTGAAGCTGTCCGGCGCCACCGCGATGTCGGCGCGCGGCGGATCGATCAGCTTGCGGGTGTCGGAGACGGAGAAGGGGATTTCGGCGAGCCCGCTGCCGTCGGCGTTGATGCGGCGGATCTTGCCGCCCGCCCAGAACAGGATCGAGCGGCTGTCCGGCGTCCAGTCCATGTTCGGATAGAGGCCCTGGATCGCCCAGATCTCCTGCATGTCCTGATCGAGATCGTCGTAGATCTTGCGCTCCTCGCCAGTGCGAAGGTCCTTGACGTAGAGCTTCGACTTGGCGCGTTCGCGGCGCACGAAGGCGAGGAGCTTGCCGTCAGGCGAAGGCGCCGGCCGCACCGCGCCGCCGGCACCGGCGGCGACGGTGGAGCGCTCGCCCGTCTCCATGTCGTAGCGCTCGATCGCGTAGATGGCCGTGTTCGAATCCTCGGCATATTCGAAGATCGACCCGGGTGTGGTGTTGCGGGTGAAGTAGAGGGCGCTGCCGTCGGGTGTGAAGGTCGGCTCGCCCAGTTCCTTCTGGTGCTGCGGATTGGGGCGCTGCACCAGAGCGACGCCGTTGCCGCCGGCGAGGTGGTAGAGCCACAATTCGCCGGTGCCGAGCGAGCGGGTGGTGGTGAAATGCTTGCGCGCCGCGATGAAGCGCCCGTCGGCGCTCCAGCTCGGGTTGTTCAGCGTCTCGAACGTTTCCTTCGTGACCTGGCGCTTGTCGGATCCGTCGGGCCGCATGATCCAGATATTGTCGGCGCCGCCGCGGTCGGAGGTGAAGGCGATGAGGCTGCCGTCGGGCGAGAAGCGCGGCTGCATCTCGTAGGGCAGCCCTTCCGCGATGCGGGTCGCGGCGCCGCCCGAGGCGGGCATGGTGTAGATGTCGCCCAAGAGGTCGAACACGATGGTGCGGCCGTCGGGGCTGAGATCGAGGTTCATCCACGTCCCCTCGGTGACCGAGATCGGCACTTCGCGGACCGGCACGGGCGGCGCCGCCACGTCCCACTTCGGCGTCTGCGCGAGGGCGCTGGTGCCGGCGAGGAGGAGCGAGAGAGCGGCGAGGCGTGCGAACATAGGGGGCGTCTCCGGGATGTGAACGCGCCAGTCCGTGCCGCAGCGGCGACGGGTGCGCAAGCCCGGCGCCGGACCCGAAAGTGGCTAACCTGCTTTACGCGCAGTCGCTTTGCCCGGAACCGCGGCCGGGAGCGGGCGGTTCATTGCCGGTCCGTAACTTCGAGGCCGCACCTTCATGGCTGACTCGACGCGCTCCGCCTCTCCGCCGGAATTGTGGGGAGGGGTCGAGTGCACCATCGTCCGCCTGGGCGACGAATGGCGGGACCAGAGCGCCGAGACCGGCCATCGCGCCCGCGCCGCCGACATCGACCGCATCGCGGAGCTCGGCATCCGCACCGTCCGCTACCCGATCCTCTGGGAATCGATCGCGCCGGAGAGCCCCGGCGCATGCGACTGGTCGTGGACCGACGCGCGGCTCGCCATGCTGCGCGAGCGCGGAATCAGGGTGATCGGCGGCCTGCTCCACCACGGCTCGGGGCCGCGCTATACCGACTTGCTCGATCCGCATTTTCCGGAGAAGCTCGCCGCCTT
This sequence comes from Allosphingosinicella sp., assembly GCA_046289665.1. Lineage (GTDB taxonomy): Bacteria > Pseudomonadota > Alphaproteobacteria > Sphingomonadales > Sphingomonadaceae > Allosphingosinicella. Next base: position 12,842 of record JBKBVA010000022.1, on the reverse strand, counting down.
CGCCGCGCGCGCCGCGGAGCGCTATCCGTGGATCGAGGATTGGACGCCGGTCAACGAGCCGCTCACCACCGCGCGCTTTTCCGCCCTCTACGGCCACTGGTACCCGCACCGCCGCGACTATCCGTCCTTCCTGCGCGCCCTGGTTAACCAGTGCCGCGGCACGCTGGAGGCGATGCGGGCGATCCGGGCGCGCATTCCGGGCGCGCGGCTGGTGCAGACCGAGGATCTTGGCAAGACCTTCTCGACCCGCCCCCTGCGCTACCAGGCGGCGCACGAGAATGAGCGGCGCTGGCTCAGCCTCGACTTGCTCTGCGGGCGCGTGACGGCGAAGCACAATTGGCACCCGATCCTGCTCGGCGCCGGCGTCGGCCGGGAGGAGATCGCGGCGTTCGAGGGCGGCGAGGGCACGCCCCACATGCTCGGCATCAACCATTATCTCACCAGCGAGCGCTTCCTCGATCACCGTATCGAACTCTATCCCGGTCTGCCCGCCGGCGGGAACGGGCGGGACAGTTACGTGGATGCCGAGGCGGTGCGGGTGAAGCGGCTCGAGGGCGACACCGGCATCGGCCCCCGCCTGCGCGAGGCGTGGGAGCGCTACGGGCTGCCGATGGCGATCACCGAGGTCCATCACGGCTGCACCCGCGACGAGCAATTGCGCTGGCTGGCCGAAGTGTGGCGCACCGCCTGCAACCTCCGCGCCGAGGGCGTTGACCTGCGCGCCGTGACCTTATGGTCCATGTTCGGAAACGTCGACTGGCGCTCCCTTCTAACCGAGCGGAACGGCCTCTACGACACCGGCGTCTTCGACGCGCGCGCGCCCGAGCCGCGGCCGACCGTCATCGCCGCCGCCGCGAAGGCCTATGCCGCGGGAGCGGAATTCGACCATCCGGTGCTCGACAGCCCCGGCTGGTGGCGCCGGCCGCCCCGCCTTTATCCGTGGAGCGGAAGCTGCAAGCCGATGGACTGGGGCGGGCGCAAGCTGCTCATCACCGGGGCGACCGGCACGCTGGGCGGCGCCTTCGCCCGCATCTGCGAGGAAAGGGGGCTTCCTTTCTGCCTCACCGCGCGGGCCGAGCTCGACATTTGCGATCCCGCCACCATCGCCGCCGCCATTCGCCGGCACCGGCCCTGGGCGGTGATCAACGCGGCCGGTTTCGTCCGCGTCGCCGATGCGGCGCAGGAGCGCGAGGCCTGCATGGCCTGGAATGCCGACGGGCCGGAGACGCTGTCCCGCGCCTGCGCCGAAGCGGGGATCGGCCTCGTCACCTTCTCCTCCGACCTCGTCTTCGACGGATCGCTCGGACGGCCGTATGTGGAGAGCGATCCTGTCGCCCCTGCCTGCGTCTACGGCGAGTCCAAGGCCGAGGCGGAGCGCCGGGTGCTGGCGGCGATGCCGGAGGCGCTCGTCCTGCGCACCAGCGCCTTCTTCGGCCCGTGGGACCGGTACAATTTCGCGTGGCATGTCCTCGCCGCCCTCGCCCGCGGCGAGAGGGTGGACGCCGATGCGTGCACGCAGGTCTCGCCGACCTTCGTCCCCGACCTCTGCCACGCCGCGCTCGACCTCTTGATCGACGGCGCGCGCGGCATCCGCCACGTGGCGAACCAAAGTGCGATGAGCTGGTACGATTTCGCCCGCAGCGTCGCGGAGGCCGCGGGCTTCGATGCGGCGCCGATCGTTCCGCTGAACGAGGGGGCGGCTCGCACCACCGCGCTCGCCAGCGCACACGGTACCCTGCTCCGCCCGCTCGACCCCGCGATACGCGACTATGCCGCCGCGATGCGGGACGTCCGGCGCTGCGCGAGGCGCAGGCGCCCGTCCTCGCCGACACCCCGATCGCCGCCGAATAGAGAAAGGGCCCGCCGCGGCGAGCCCTCTCCCGTTTCGCGTCGGTGAAGCGCCTATTCCGCCGCTTCCGTCCAGACCGGCGCCTGGGCCGCGCCGGCCTTGCGGCGGGCGTCGAGCTTGCGGAACGTGGCGAGCGCCTGTCCGACCACCTGGTCCATATTGTAATAGCGGTAGGTGGCGAGCCGGCCGACGAAGGTGACGTTCGGCGTCGCGTCGGCCAGCGCCTCGTACTTCTTGAACAAAGCCTGGTTCTCGGGGCGCGGGATCGGGTAATAGGGATCGCCCTCCGCCGAGGGATATTCGTAGGTCAGGCTGGTCTTCGGATGCACCTGGCCGGTGAGGTGCTTGTACTCGGTGATCCGGGTGTAGGGCACGGCCGGGTCCGGATAGTTCACCACCGCCACCGGCTGGTGCTGCGCTTCGTCGAGCACCTTATGCTCGAAGCGGAGGCTGCGGTAGGGCAGCTTGCCGAAGCGGAAGCCGAAATATTCGTCGATCGGACCGGTGAAGACGATGTGGTCCGCCTCGATCTCGCCGATCACGTCCTGATAGTCGGTCGAGAGCAGCAGATCGATGTTCGGGTGGTCCAGCATCCGCGTGAACATCGCCGTATAGCCGTCCCGCGGCATCACCTGGTGCTTGTCGCCGAAATAGCGGTCGTCGGTGTTGGTGCGGGTCGGGATGCGGGCGGTGACGGCCTTGTCGAGGTCGCTGGGGTCGATGCCCCATTGCTTGCGCGTATAGCCCTGGAAGAAGAGCTCGTAGAGCTCGCGGCCGACCGCGTTGATCACCACGTCTTCGGACGTGCGGATCTCCTCCACCGTCTCGGCGCGCGAGGCGAGATAGGCCGCGGCCTCCTCGTCGGTCCGCAGGTCGAGATCGAACAATTTGTTGAGCGTGGTGCGGTTGATCGGGATCGGCACCAGCTGCCCGCGCACCTGCGCCAGGACGCGATGCTCGTAAGGTCGCCACGCGGTGAACTGCGAGAGATAGTCGACGATCTCGTCGCTGTTGGTGTGGAAGATGTGCGGCCCGTATTGGTGGATCAGCACGCCCGCCTCGTCGAGCCGGTCGTAGGCGTTGCCGGCGACATGGGGGCGCCGGTCGATGACGAGCACGCGGGCATCGTGCTGGCTCGCCAGCCGCTCGGCGATCACCGAGCCGGCGAAGCCCGCGCCGACGACGAGATAGTCGTACGCCTTCTTCGTCTGCGCCCTGAGCACGTTGGGGCCGGCGCCCGCCGCGGGCGAGACCGCCTCGCGCACCAGGCCGGCCATGCGGGCATAGGTGGTGTCCCAGCTCAGGGTCGAGAGCTTGAGATCGACGTCCTTCAGCCACTCGTCGCCGCCCGCCACCAGCGCCATGGCGTCTTCGCACGCCTTGATGAAGGCGTCGGCGCCGTCGGCGATGAACACCGCGTCGAGATCGGCATAATGGCGGATGACGTCGGTGATCGGTGTCGAGACGACGGGCCGGCCGCCGGCGAGATATTCCGGCGTCTTGGTCGGCGAGATGAACTTCGTCGATTCGTTGATCGCGAACGGCATCAGGGCGACGTCCCAGCCGCCGAGATAGACCGGCAGCTCCTCGTAGCGCTTGTTGCCGAGATAATGGAGGTTGGCCCGCGTCGGCAGATCGGCCGGATCGATCTTCACGACCGGGCCGACGATGACGATCGACCATTCGGGATGGGCGTCGGCGAGCTTTTCGAGCAGCGCCAGGTCCATCCGCTCGTCGACCACGCCGTAGAAGCCGAGTCGCGGCCGCCCGAGCGGCCCCTGGTCGTCGGGCGAGGCGTCGACGCCGCGCGCCTGCGCGAAATGGGCGCGGTCGACGCTCGAGGGGAAAGCGTGGATGTTGGCGTGCCGGTCCTTCTTCGCCTCGTAGAGGCTGTAGCCGCCGGTGAAGACGACGTCGGCGACCGAGAACAGCTCCTGCTCGAGCGGGAGCAGCTGCGGCGGGGCGAACTTGAAGTTGGCGAGCTCGTCCATGCAGTCGTAGACCGTCGCCGCCGCCTCCACGTGGCGCGTGAAGGGCAGCATCATCGGCGTGTAGTACCAGCGGATGAACGGCCCCCGCTCGCCGGCGAGGAAGCCGTCGAGCAGCCGCTTCAGCGTCTCGTCCCGCTCGCTTTCATCGAGCGTCTCGGGGAGCGAGGGGGTGACGACGATGACGCCGGTTTCGGCGCAGGTGCGCACGCCGAGCGCCGGCTCGCAGCCCGGCAGCGCCGCCTCGGGCTCTTCCCAGAAGATCACGCGCCGCTCGCGCGCGAAGCGGCTCATAAGATGCTGCGGGCGCTGAAAGACGAAGTTCCACCGCAGGTGGGAGAAGCAGATCAAGGCATGCTCGTCGGTGGCCGGGGACGCGGGCTGGCTCTGCCCCAGGCCGGAGGCGGTGGAGAGTGTAATCAACTGGAAACCCCTGAACTTGAAGGACAAGCTCGACAACGTGCGGCCGTTATTCCGGGTTCCCGCAGTGCAGCATGATTCCGGCTAAACCAGATCAGGATGAGCCGGGTCGTTTCGCGCCCGAGACCGGCCGCGCGTCAGTCGCCGAACGCCGCCTCCAGTTCCTCCAGCCACGGCTTGGCGGTGCCGTCGGACGGGGCGCGCCAGTCGCCGCGCGGGCTCAGCGCGCCGCCGGCCGAGACTTTCGGGGAATTGGGGATGGCCGAGCGCTTGAACTGGCTGATCTGGAAGAAGCGGTAGAGGAAGACCTCCAGCCACTTGCGGATCGTCGGCAGATCGTAGGCGCGCTTCAGCTTCTCCGGATAGCCGAGCGGCCACAGCCCCGCGCCCGCGTCCTTCCAGGCCTGCCAGGCGAGGAAGGCGACCTTGGACGGCGGCTGGCCCGAGCGCAGGATGTGGAACAGGAAGAAATCGTGCAGCTCGTAGGGACCGATCTTGTCCTCGGTCGACTGCATGCCGGCCTCGTCGTCGGCGGGGATCAGCTCGGGCGAGATCTTGGTCTGGAGGATCGCCTCCAGCACCCGGTCGGTCTCCGCGTCGAACTGGTTCGACTTGATCGCCCAGCGGACGAGATACTGGATCAGCGTCTTGGGGACCCCGGCGTTGACGCCGTAATGGCTCATCTGGTCGCCGACGCCGTAGGTCGACCAGCCGAGCGCGACCTCGCTAAGGTCGCCGGTGCCGACGACGAAGCCATTGCGCTGGTTGGCGAGGCGGAAGAGATAGTCGGTGCGCAGCCCCGCCTGCACGTTCTCGAAGGTGATGTCGTAGGCCGGCTCGCCGCTGGCGAAGGGGTGGCCGATGTCGCGCAGCATCTGCATCGCGGCGGGCTTGATGTCGATCTCCTGGCCGACGATGCCGAGCGCGTTCATCAGATCCCAGGCATTGGACCTGGTGGTATCGCCGGTGGCGAAGCCGGGCATGGTGAAGCCGAGGATGGTCGAGCGCGGCAGCTCCAGATAGTCGCACATCTTGGCCGCGACGATGAGGGCGTGGGTGGAATCGAGCCCGCCCGAAACGCCGATGATCAGCTTCGAGCCCTTGGTGGTGGTGAAGCGCTTGGCGAGGCCCTGCACCTGGATGTTGAATGCCTCGTAGCAATCCTGGTCGAGCTGCTCGGGCCGGTTGGGCACATACGGGAAGCGGCGGTAGGCGCGGGCGAAGCCAACGTCCCTGAAATGCGGCCTGTGCTCGAACTCGACGCGGCGGGCGGTCTTCTCCGGATGGCCGGCGGCGACCGCATTGTCGTTGAAGGTCGGCATCCGCATCCTCTCGAGCCGGAGGCGCTGGACGTCGATGTCGGCCACCGCCATTTCCGGCTCGCGGGCGAAGCGGGAGGATTCGGCGAGCAGCTCACCCAGCTCGTAGATCGAGCCCTGGCCGTCCCAGGCGAGGTCGGTGGTGCTCTCGCCCGGCCCGGAGGCGGCGTAGACGTAGGCCGCGCAGCAGCGGCTGGACTGGGAAGCGCAGAGGAGCTTCCTCTCGTCCGCTTTGCCGATGGTGATGTTGGAGGCCGAGAGGTTGCACAGGATCAGCGCGCCGGCGAGCGCGCCGACGGTGGAGGGGGGCTGCGGCGCCCAGTAATCCTCGCAAATCTCGACGTGGAAGATGAAGTCGGACAGCTCGATCGCGGAGAAGATGAGATCGGTGCCGAACGGCACGGTCTGGCCGGCCAGGGCGATGTCCATGCCGTTGAGGCCAATGCCGGAGACGAACCAGCGCTTTTCGTAATATTCGCGGTAATTGGGGAGGAAGCTCTTCGGCACCACGCCGACGATGCGGCCGTGCGAGATGACGAGGGCACAATTGTAGAGCCGGCCGTTGCGGCGGAGCGGCGCGCCGACGACGAGGACGGGGCCGAGCTTCGCCGTCTCCTCGCATATTTTGGCGATCCCCTCCTCCACCCGGTTGAGGAACGCCTCCTGCAGGAACAGGTCGTCGACCGCGTAGGAGGAGATGTTGAGCTCGGGAAACAGGATGAGGTCGCATCCCCGTTCGTCGGCGTCGCGCGCCAGAGCGATGGTCTGCTCGACGTTGAAGCCGACATCGCCGGAACTGGCGAGCGGGGTCGCCGAGGCCACCCGCACGAAGCCGTGGCGGTGGATCGCCTCGAAAGGGGCCCGCTTCGCCATCACAGCATCTCCGTCATCATCTCGATCGCCACCCGCATGCATTTCACCCTGGTAGCACCCCTTCCTATCGGTCCGAAATGCTCCTCGCGGTGGCGGGTGGTGCGCCCGCCCCGCGCGCAGCCGAAATGGACGAGGCCGGGCTCGTCGCCGCTGTCGGCAAAGCCGGTGATGGAGACGGCGATATTGGCGCGCGAGCGCTCCAGCGCGCCTTCGGCCATCGCGACCGCGACTTCCTTCGAGACCGGCCCCTTCTCCTCGATCAGGTCGAGCGGCACGCCCAGCATCTCGTTCTTCGCTTCGTTGGTGTAGGTGACGAAGCCGCGGTCGAAGGCGTGGGCGACACCCTTCACGTCGGTCAGCAGCGAGGCGAGCATGCCGCCGGTGCAGCTTTCCGCCGTCGCGAACATCAGGTCCCGCTCGCAGGCCTTGGCGAGCAGCCGCCGCGCCGCTTCCTCGGTCTCGTCGGGGAGGACGGGCGAAAGGGTCTCGGTGTCGTTCAAAACGGGTCTCCAGGGCGGGCCGCGAAGGAACCGGTCCCTACCGCCATAGGTTCCAGCGACAAACAAGGAGACTTAACCATGGCCGACGGCAAACAGGACGCGATCAAGCTGCTCACGGAGGATCACCGCGAGGTGGAGGCTCTGTTCGAGAAGTTCGAGAAAGCGAGCGGCGACGGGAAGAAGGAGGAGATTGCGCGGCGCATCTGCACCGAGCTCAAGGTCCACGCGATGATCGAGGAGGAGATCTTCTACCCGGCGCTGCGGGGCAAGATCGACGACGACGATCTCGACGAGGCGGTTGTCGAGCATGACGGCGCCAAGGTGCTGATCAACGACATCGAGGCCGGCGGGCCCGACGATGCCTTCTACGAGGCGAAGGTCAAGGTGCTGAAGGAGCAGATCGAGCACCATGTGAAGGAGGAGGAGCGCCAGCAGGGCAACATCTTCAGCCAGGCGCGCAAGACCGACGTCGATCTCGAGGCGCTGGGTGAAGAGATGGCCGCGCGCAAGCAGGAGCTGATGGCGCAGGCCGAGACCGCCGGCCTCCCGCCTGCCGAGACCGCGGCCCTGACGGAGGCGTAAGGCATGAAGCGCAAGAACATCCTGCTCGCCACCTTTGGCGCCGGCGCTGCGGCGATCGGCGGCTTCTTCGGCGCCCGCATGTGGCGCAGCCGCAAGGGCGAGGGGCCGAATGCGGCGATCGCCGGAGACGGCGAGCCCGGCGCGGTCGGCACTTCCGGCTCGGCGCGGCAGGCCGGGCCGGAATCGATGCGCGATCCGCCCAGCGAGTGGACGCATGTCGACGAAGCCTCCGACGAGAGCTTCCCGGCGAGCGATCCCCCGGCGGTGAACCCGCACGTCGACTGACCCGGCCCGTGCGCTGACGGCCCGCTGTAACGCGGGCCGCCGTCACGCCGTGCTTGCGCGGCGCGCGCGGCTGGCCGACAGTGGGCCATGACCACCGAGCTTTCCGTTCTCGCCTGGGGCTGCGTCCTCGGCCTCGTCCACATCTTCGTCGCCGTGCGCTTCAAGACCCGCCAGTACGGGACGAAGTGGAATGTCGGCGCGCGCGACGAGGCGCTGCCGCCGCCCCAGCCGATCGTCGGGCGGCTGGCGCGGGCGCAGGCCAATTTCTTCGAAACCTTCCCGATCTACGCGGCCGCCGCGCTGATCGTCAGCACGACCCTGCTCAACGACCGGTGGACGGCGATCGGCGCGTGGCTGTGGCTCGGCGCGCGCGTGCTGTATCTACCGCTCTACGCGGCGGGCGTGCCGGTGGTGCGCACCGTCGCCTTCCTCGCCAGCGTGGTCGGCATCGCGATGGTGCTGCGCCCGGCCCTGGTGGCGGCGATCGCCTGAGCCTATCGGGCGCCGTTCTCGGGGAGATCGGCCTCGTTCCCGACGACCGTCGTCTGCTCGCGGGGGAAGCCCGCTTCGTTGCCTTCATCGAAGCCGTTGCCCAGCTCGATCGGCGTGACGGTAGTGCGGTTCATCTCGGCGGCGCCGTCGGCGGACTGGTTCACCGGCTCGGGATCGACCACCAGGGTATCCGGCTCCTTCTCGCACGCGGCGAGGGCGGCGAAGCCGGTCGCGGCGGCGACTGTGATCATACGCATGTCGTGTCTCCCTTGCTTCTCACAAAAAGAAGCGCGGGCGGCCCGGCTTGTTCCGAAAAGCGCTAGCGCGGGCGCGGCTCGACCGGGACGAGGGCGAGGGTACCGTCGCCGCAACGCAGCGATATCTGGTCGATCCTCTTCCTCGCCGGAAAGGCGCCGCGCACCTGGTGAGTGACGACCGCCTGCGTCGCCGCCTCGGCCGGCGGATCGGTGCGGACCAGGATCTGCAGCGTCCTCGGTTCGATCTCCTGCACCGGCCCTTCCTCCAGCCAGACGCGGAAGCCCCCGGTCGGCACCGTCACTTCGCCGCTGACGACGAGGTTGTAGCGGGTGAGCGGCTTGCCGTGGGCGGTGAGATAGCTCTCGATCTCGGCGCGCCACGCGCCCGAGGCGATCGCATGGCAGGGCGAATAGACCGTCTCCGGCACCGGCACCGGAATCACGCAGCCGCCAAGCCCGGCCACCAGCAGCGCTGCGCCGAGCGTGCGCGGAAGTTCATCCAGCCAGGTAGCGGGAGGTCGACCGGACCGGTGAGGAGCAGCGCGACCGCTCCGAAGAGCCAGGACGAGGTTGAGCATGGCGGCTCCTTAGCGGCTCGCCCGCGTCGGGGCTAGGGCTCGTGGAGCGCCGCGGCCGCCCGCGCCTTCGCCGCCGCGCGGCCCTTTCGAACGCCTTCGAACACGAAGACGGCGAGCGCCGTCCAGATCGCGGCGAAGCAGACGAGGTGGGCGGTGGTGAGCGGCTCCCCGAAGACGAGGACGGCGAGCAGGAACTGGAGCGACGGAGCGATATACTGGAGGAAGCCCAGCGTCGAATAAGGCAGCCGCCGCGCCGCCGCGGTGAACAGGAGGAGGGGAATGGCGGTCACCGCGCCGCCCAGCACGAGCAGCATGTCGGTGGCGACATCGCTGCGGAAGTTGCCGGCGCCGCTCTGCTGCAGCCACAGGATCCAGCCGAGCGCGATCGGCGTCAGCATCGCCGTCTCGATCGACAGGCCCTCGAGCGAGTCGACCGGCGCCACCTTCCTCAAAAAGCCATAGAGGGCGAAGCTCGCCGCCAGCGTCAGGCTGATCCAGATCGCGCCGCCAGCCCCGATGGCGAGGATCGCGACGCCGGCCGCGGCGAGGACCACCGCGCCGGTCTGGGCCCGGCTCAGCCGCTCCTTGAGCAGCACGACGCCGAGCAGGACGTTGACGAGCGGGTTGAGATAATAGCCCAGGCTCCCTTCGAGCACGTGGTCCGTGACCACCGCGTAGATGTAGATGAGCCAGTTGATGCCGATCAGCACGGCGGTGAGGAACAGCGTCATCGCCACCCGCGGAGACGCGGCGGCGGCGCGGATCGCCGGCCATTTGCGCAGCACGGTCGCGAGGGCGGCGAGGAAGAAGAGCGACCAGACGACCCGGTGCGAGACGATCTCCAGCGCGCCGACATGATCGACCGCCTTGAAGTAGAGCGGCAGCACGCCCCACAGCAGGTAAGCGGAAAGGCCGAGGAGGAGCCCTGCGCGGGCCTGTTTGTGGGGGTCTGTCACGCGCGGCGCCTAGACGAGGGCCGCGGGGCCGACAAGCGTTGGCGTCGCCGCCGCCGCGCGCTAGTCTTCCGGTCGGGAGGAGAGCGACGATGCGGGGATCGAGACTGGCCATTGCGGGCGCGGCGGCGCTGCTGCTGACGGCGTGCGAGGCGAAGATCGGCGATTCGGCGGGCAACGGGGCCGACGCGAACGGCCAGGCCAGCGCCGAGGGCAAGGCCGAGGAAGGGAAGGTCGCGGTCAAGGCGCCCGGCTTCGAGCTGTCGCTCAACATCCCCAAGGAGATGACCGGCCAGGCCGACCACCAGGGCAGATTGCTCTACCCGGACGCCACCGTAAGCGGCGTCTATGTCGCCGGCGGCAGCGGCGGGGAGGGCGGCGAGGTCGAGCTGCGCTTCCGCAGCGACGCCGCGCCCCAAGCCGTCGCGGCCTGGTACCGGGACGAGGCGCGGGCGAGCGATTTCACCCTCTCCAGCTTCGGGCGCGAACGCGAGGCCTTCGTCGGCGCCGGGCAGGAGAAGAAGGACGGCCAGAATTTCCGCCTCCGCCTTGAGCCGCGCCAGGGCGGCGGCACCGACGGGCGGCTGGTGATCCGCGACCGCGGCTGAAGGGCACGACGTGGCGACGCTCGCCGAGCCGGAGGAAGTGCGCCTCCACCTCGTCGCCGCCGCGCAGGCGGGCCATGCGCTCACCTATTCCGAGCTGCTCGAGCGGCTCGGCTATGCCTTCTCCCGGCCCAAGATGCGCGCCTTGTGCGCCATCCTCGGCACCGTCGACGCGGATGCCGAGGCGCGCGGCGAGCCGGAGCTTGCGGTGCTCGTCGTCCGCCAGAGCGACGGCCTTCCGGGGCAGGGCTGGTGGGTGGCCGGCGGCGCCCGCTCGCGCGGCTACCAGGGCCCGTGGGAGGGACCGGAGGCAAAGAGGTTCATCGCGGCCGTGCAGGAGGAAACCTTCGCCTGGTGGCAGTCCCGTTCCGGCACAGGCGAAGCAAGGGCAGCCGGTTAACCACGTCTCGTCACCCATTTTCCGCTTCGATGCGGCATAGCGGCGCCTTAGGGAGTCCCGTTCCATGCCGAACCGCCTGACGTCGCTACGCTTCACCGCCCTCGCCGGGGCGCTGGTGCTCGCCGCCTGCGGCACCGGCGGCGCCGAGAATGGCCAGAACCAGGCGGCCAACGATGCCGATCCGGCGCTGACCAGTGCGCTCGAGGACCAGATCCTCGTCGATCCGGGGCTCGCCCAGCAATCGAACCAGAATGCGGTGCGGACCACCGAGACGCCCAACCAGGCGCAATATCCGGCGCAAGGCGGCGGATCGCCCGCCGCCGGGGCGGGCGCGGCGCTCGCGGGCGGCGAGGCCGGCTGCACCGCGGAATCGCAGTTCGACTACGGCAACGGCTGGGCGCAGCGCCTGCCCGAGGCCTTTCCGATCATTCCCGGCGCGAGGATCGTGGAGGCGGCGGGCAACGACAAAGGCGGTTGCCGCAGCCGCGTCGTCACCTTCACGACCGGCGAGAATTGGGAGCGGGTGCTCGACTGGTACCATACCCGCGCGGTCAGGGCCGGCTATTCCTCCGAGCAGCAGATCCGCGACGGCGACCGCATCCTTGCCGGGACCGCCGGCGATGGCGGCGCCTTCTTCCTGATCGTGACGCCCAAGCAGCAGGGCGCCGAGGTGGCGCTCATCGTCAACAACGGCCGCTGAGCGGCGCGCCGAAGACTGATCTGGATCAATCCCATCGCGCTGTGCGGCTTCGCCCGCGCGTGCTAGCCAGACTTGGCCCTGCCGGGGGGTGGGGCGCGTAGCACCGGCCTGCGGTCCGCCGCGTCCGGCTGTCGGGGGGGCGATCGTTGAGACGGCTCGTCAGGCTCAATCTGTCGCAACGTCTGTCGGGCGTGCTGCCGCGCTGGCTGACCGAAGCGCTGATCGGCATCGTCGTCACCCTGCTGTTCGTCGGCTTTCGCATCCTGGCGGCGCCGTGGCTCGGCAGTTTCGCGCCCTTCTCGCTCTCCATCCTCGCCCTCGTCATCGCCAGCCTGCTCGGCGGCTGGCGGAGCGGCGCGGTGTCGATGGTGCTCGGCATCGGCCTGCTGTGGTTCTTCCTCCTCCCGCCGCAGCGCGATTTCGCCCTGACCAGCGCGCCCGTCGCCTTCGGCCTCGTTTTGGTGGCGGTGTCGGAGCTCGCCATCCTCTTCGCCCTCGCCCTCTATCAGCGGCAGGTGCGGATCGGGGAGCTGGAGCGGATCCGGCGGATCAACTTCCTCGGCCATGCGCTGCGCGAGATGGACCACCGCACCCGGAACAATTTCCAGATCGTCACCAGCCTGCTGACCCTGCAGGGCAGCCGCTCGGGCAATGCCGAGGTGACCCGCGCGCTCGGCGAGGCGGCGGAGCGGCTGAAGGCGGTGGCGGCGGTCTATGCCAGCCTGGCACCGAGCAGCCAGGGCCTCGGCACGGTGCGCCTCCAGGACCAGCTCCAGGAGATATGCGACCAGATCCGCCGCGGCATCCTCACCGACGGGGTGAAGCTGGAAGCGGAGCTGGAGCCGATGCTGGTGCCGCACGAGACCGCCGTCTCGATCGGCATCATCGTCAACGAGCTCATCACCAACGCCTGCAAGCATGCCTTCCCGGACGGCGGCGGCGCGATCCGGGTCGCGTTGAGTTCGTTCGGCCGGGAAGATATGACTGCAGCGCGAGCACTTCAGCATTGGGCTCGCTCCCGCCAGGCGGGAATCGCGCAGG
>JBKBVA010000229.1:0-4628 GCA_046289665.1 Allosphingosinicella sp. | reverse complement strand
CGGTTCTCCACCCACCTCCCTTCCCGCCCGCCTCTTCCCCCCCCCCCCGGGCCTGCGCATCGATTTCCTAACCTGGGCGATCTACGGCCTGCCGCTCGTCGCCGTCGCGATCCCGCTCTGCTGGCTGATCCTGCTCAGGGTGCAGAAAGTGCAGCCCGAGGATTTCGACGCGGCCGCCGCCAAGGCCGGGATCGGCGAAGCCTGTCCCTGGTCGACCGCGGAGAAGCGGCTGGTGCCGCTGATCGCCGCGGTGGTGATCGGCTGGGTCACGCTGCCGGTGCTGGCGACGCTCGTTCCCGGCGATGCGCTCACCGACGGCACGATCGCCGTCGCCGGCGCATTGCTCCTGTTCGTAATCCCCGACGGCACCGGCCGCGCGCTCCTCAACTGGGACGAGGCGAACCGCGCGCCGTGGGGCGTGATCATGCTGTTCGGCGGCGGCCTGGCGCTGGCGGCCGGCATCGGCGCCTCGGGCCTCGCCGAATGGCTGGGGGTGGCGCTCACGCCGCTGCGCGCCGTCCACCCCCTGGTCGTGGCGCTGGTGCTGGTGGCGATCGTCATCCTCGTCACCGAATTCGCCTCCAACGTCGCGACCGCGAGCGGCGTGATCCCGGTCGTCGCGGGCATGATCACCGCGACCGGCATCGATCCGATCCTGCTCGCGCTGCCGGCGGCGATGGCGGCGAGTTGGGGGTTCATGCTCCCTTCGGGCACCGGCCCCAACGCCATCGCCTGGGCGACGGGGCACATCGCCCTGCCGCGGATGATCCGCGCCGGCCTCCTTCTCGACATCGCGGGCGTGCCTCTGATGGTCGGAATCATCTGGATCGTTGCGGCCATGATCGGCTAGGGACCGCGACGGGCAACGGACCTCACCCCTGGGCCGCTCCGCGCGGGCGGCCTTGAGCCGGCTTAGGCCGGGCTCGGTCTCCCGCAGCCATTGCGATCCGCTGAAAGGAGACGGCCATGCGCCACGAAGACGAATCCGACCTCACCGGCGCGACCCCGCGTCGCCGGCCCAAGCCGGCCGTGCTCGAAGTGGGCGGACGGAAACTCAAGCCCGCGACCCTGATGATGGGCCACGGCTACGATCCCGCTCTCTCGGAAGGGTCGCTCAAGCCGCCGATCTTCCTCACCTCGACCTTCGTGTTCGAGAATGCGGCGGCCGGCAAGCGCCACTTCGAGGGCGTCACGGGCAAGCGCCCCGGCGGCGCGGAGGGGCTGGTCTATTCCCGCTTCAACGGTCCGAACCAGGAGATCCTCGAGGACCGGCTCGGCCTGTGGGAAGATGCCGAAGACGCCCTCACCTTCTCCTCGGGCATGTCGGCCATCGCCACCCTGCTGCTCGCGTTCGTGCAGCCGGGCGACGTCGTCGTCCATTCCGGCCCGCTCTATGCCGCGACCGAGACCCTGATCGGCCGCATCCTCGGCCGCTTCGGCGTCTCCTGGCTCGATTTCCCGGCCGGCGCCACCGAGGAAGAGATTGCCGAGGTGATGGCGGCGGCCAAGGCCAAGGGCCGCGTGCCGCTCGTCTATCTTGAAAGCCCGGCGAACCCGACCAACGCCCTCGTCGACGTGGAGGCGGTGCGCCGCGTCGTCGACGACCAGTTCGGCGAAGACGAGCGCCCGCCGATCGCGATCGACAACACCTTCCTCGGGCCGCTCTGGCAGCAGCCGCTGCGCCACGGCGCCGACCTTTCCGTCTATTCGCTGACCAAATATGCCGGCGGCCATTCGGACCTGGTGGCGGGCGGCATTACCGGATCGAAGGACCTGATCAACCAGATCCGCATGCTCCGCAACACGATCGGCACGATCACCGATCCCAACACTGCCTGGATGCTGCTGCGCAGCCTCGAGACTCTGGAGCTGCGGATGAGCCGCGCCGGCGAGAATGCGGCCAAGGTCTGCGCCTTCCTCAAGGACCATGCGAAGGTGGAGAGCGTCGGCTATCTCGGCTTCCTGGAGGAAGGCGACGACGCGCGGCAGGCGGACATCTACCGGCGCCACTGCACCGGCGCGGGCTCGACCTTCTCGCTCTATTTGAAGGGCGGCGAGCGCGAGAGCTTCGCCTTCCTCGACGCGCTGAAGATCGCCCACCTCGCGGTCAGCCTCGGCGGGACCGAGACGCTGGCGAGCCACCCGGCGGGCATGACCCACCTTTCCGTCCCGCCCGAGCGCAAGCAGGCGCTCGGCATCACCGACAATCTCGTCCGCATCTCGATCGGCGTCGAGGATGCGGACGACCTCGTCGCCGATTTCGAGCAGGCGCTGAAGGCGGTTTGAGGGCATGGCGGCGGCGGAGACATGCTTGACTCCGCCGCCCGCCGCACCTAATTGCAGTCCATCCCGATAACCGGTCGTCCGGCGGCGCACCCTTGCGCACGCCGGCTTTGTCTGTGTTTAGGGTTTTGCAAAGCGCTGAGATGGGGCGGTCAGCCAGCCGCCCTGTGGAGCAGGAGAAACATTCATGGCACGTATTGCGGGTGTCAACATCCCGACCAACAAGCGCGTCGAAATCGCGCTGACCTACATCCACGGCATCGGCCGCACCAAGGCGAAGGAAATCACGGCCCAGCTCGGCATCGCGCCCGAGCGCCGCGTCCAGGACCTCTCCGATCAGGAAGTCCTCCAGATCCGCGAGGCGATCGACCAGGGCTACACCGTCGAGGGCGACCTCAGGCGCGAAGTGGCGATGAACATCAAGCGTTTGATGGACCTCGCTTCCTATCGCGGCCTCCGCCACCGCCGGGGCCTCCCCGTCCGCGGCCAGCGCACGCACACCAATGCGCGCACCCGCAAGGGCAAGGCCAAGCCGATCGCCGGGAAGAAGAAGTAATCGAGCGATCGTCCGGGGGACGATCGCGAGACACTTCTCCGCCGGAGGCCCTTTCGAGCCCCGCCGGCGTCACACCAAATTCGTAGGTTAGGAACGACACCAAATGGCACGCGAACCCCAGCGCATCAGACGGCGCGAGCGCAAGAACATCACCGCCGGCGTGGCCCACGTCAACGCCAGCTTCAACAACACGATGATCACCATCACCGACGCCCAGGGCAACGCCATCGCGTGGAGCTCGGCCGGCATGATGGGCTTCAAGGGCAGCCGCAAGTCGACGCCCTATGCCGCCCAGGTCGCCGCTGAGGACGCCGGCAAGAAGGCCGCCGAGCACGGCGTGCGCACGCTCGAGGTCGAGGTCAAGGGCCCTGGTTCGGGCCGCGAATCGGCGCTCCGCGCCCTCCAGGCGGTCGGCTTCACGATCACCTCGATCCGCGACGTGACCCCGATCCCGCACAACGGCGTGCGCCCGTCCAAGCGCCGCCGCGTCTGACCTTCCGGCCGAAGCGGCGCTTCGGCCGGGGGCAAGAAGAAGTTTCGAAATTGGGAGGCGGACGCGCCTCCCCAACCGCCAGAGGAACATCATGGCCGTCAACGCAAAGAACTGGCAGGAAATGAAGAAGCCCAACGCGCTCGAGAAGCGCGCGCAGGGCGACGCCCGCCGCAAGGCGACGTTCGTGGCGGAGCCGCTCGAGCGCGGCTTCGGCCTGACGCTCGGCAACTCGCTGCGCCGCGTCCTCCTCTCCTCGCTGCAGGGCGCCGCGATCACCTCGATCAAGATCGAAGGTGTGCTGCATGAGTTTTCTAGCCTTGCGGGGGTGCGCGAGGACATGACCGACCTCGTCCTCAACGTGAAGCAGATCGCTTTGCGCATGGAAGGCGACCAGCCCAAGCGGCTCCAGCTCTCGGCCACCGGCCCGGGCGAAGTCACCGCCGGACAGATTGCGACGTCGGGCGACATGGAAGTGATGAACGGCGACCTCGTCCTCTGCCACCTCGACGAGGGCGCGACCTTGAACATGGAGCTCACCGTCGAGAGCGGCAAGGGCTACGTCCCCGCCGCCTCCAACCGCCCGGCCGACGCGCCGATCGGCCTCATCCCGGTCGACGCGCTCTATTCGCCGGTCCGCCAGGTCAGCTACAAGGTCGAGAACACCCGCGTCGGCCAGGAGCTCGACTACGACAAGCTCACCATCACGGTCGAGACCGACGGCACCGTCACCCCCGACGACGCCCTCGCCTACGCCGCGCGCATCCTCCAGGACCAGCTCCAGCTGTTCGTCCACTTCGAGGAAGGCATGACCCTGTCGAGCGCCCCGGCCGGCTCCGCCGCCGCCGGCGCCGCGGCGGGCGACACCGAGCAGGACGCCAACCAGCTCAACCGCTACTTGCTGAAGAAGGTCGACGAGCTCGAACTGTCGGTCCGCTCGGCCAACTGCCTCAAGAACGACAACATCATCTATATCGGCGACCTCGTCCAGAAGACCGAGGCGGAGATGCTCCGCACCCCGAACTTCGGCCGCAAGAGCCTCAACGAGATCAAGGAAGTCCTCTCCTCGATGGGCCTGCGCCTCGGCATGGACATCCCCGGCTGGCCGCCGGAGAACATCGAGGAAATGGCCAAAAAATTGGAACAGGAGCTTCTGGGCTAAAGCCTATCGTCGCAAAGTGGTACTTTGCGCCGGTTCCGGAACAAGGAAAGGGTCGCCTCGGCGGCCCTTTTCTTTTGCCATTTCATCGATGTTCGGAAGGCGGCCAGCGGCCGTCGGAGATCGGCCGGAACAGGCGG
>JBKBVA010000228.1:0-4646 GCA_046289665.1 Allosphingosinicella sp. | reverse complement strand
GTGCGACAGCGCGCCCTTGCCGGGCTTGCCCACCCCGCGCGGGGTGCGGACGGCGTCGACGATATAGGCCTCGGGCATCGGGCGGCTCCTCCACGGTCATGATACTGCTGCGCCTTGCGCCGGGGCGCTGCGCCCCCTCAACCCCCGAAAGCGAGAGCGCGCCGTTCGGGCCAGCCGCAGACGGAAACGGCCGGCTCAGCGCGGCTGGCGGCCGCCGAACCCATAGGCGAAGCGGCCGGCGCAGCCGTTGCGCACGCGGATTCCGTCCGCTTCGGCCCGCCAGCTTTCGCCCTCGATGCAGGGCGCGCTCGAGGTCTGGCGCAGCAGTGTTGCCCGCCCGCGCGCGTCGGCCGCGCAGAAGCGCTCGCGGCCGCGGTCCGAGCGGCAGCTGATCTCGCCGGCATAGCCGTCCCCCGGCCAGCTGCCTCCGCCGCCCCAGCCGCCATCGCTCCAGCCGCCGCCCGGCCGGTTGCCCGGTGCCGCCGCGCCCTGGCCGAAGGCGAACTCACCGGCGCAGCCGGCCGCGACCCAGATGCCGATGCGGTCATACCCCCAGGTCTGGCCCTCGACGCAGCGCCCACCCAGCGTGCGGACGAGGCTGACCCGGCCGTCGGTCGGCACGTCGCAGCGATTGGAACTGTTGGGTGGCGCCGAGCAGACGATGGTGCCGGTGTGGCCGCCGGGGCCGCGCGCGCCGGACGGGGCGGCGAAGAGGAGCAGCGCGACGGCGGCGAGCGCGAGGGCGGGATGGATCTGCATGTGTCAAGGCTCAGCGAGGTCGGCCCGGCTGTCAACAGGCGAGCGCGGGGGCGCGGGGCGGGCCGCGGAAAGAGGGGGTGTCGGCGCTCGCCGTTCCTGATAGCATCGGAGCTTCAGGCGCGCGTTCCTGACGGGCGGGCCCTGCCTGAATTCCATTTGCCGGAGACTGTCTGATGAATGCGCCGAACCTGACCGCCAGCGACCTCGAGCTTGAGCGGCCGAAGCCCTGGCCGCGGTTCGACTGGGCTGACCCGGTGCTGATCGAGGCGGAGCTGACGGAGGAGGAGCGCATGGTCCGCGACACGGCGCGGGCCTTTGCGGCCGAGCATCTGGCGCCGATCGTGAAGCTCGCCAACCGCAACGAGACCTATGATCCCGCACTCATCCGCGCCTTCGGTGACGCGGGCCTGCTGGGCCCCACCATCAAGGGTTATGGCTGCGCGGGCGTGAGCTATGTCGCCTATGGCCTCATCGCGCGCGAGATCGAGCGGGTGGACTCGGCCTATCGCTCGGCCTTCTCGGTGCAGTCCAGCCTCGTCATGTATCCCATCTGGGCCTATGGCACCGAGGCGCAGCGCGAGCGCTGGCTGCCGAAGCTCGCGGCCGGCGAGGTGATCGGCGCCTTCGGTCTCACCGAGCCCGACGCCGGCTCGGACCCGGCCGGCATGAAGACCCGCGCCATCCGCACGGCCGATGGCTTCCGCCTCAATGGCGCGAAGATGTGGATCACCAACTCGCCGATCGCCGACCTGTTCGTGATCTGGGCGAAGTGCGACCTCGAGGACGGCCAGGGCGAGCAGATCCGCGGCTTCCTCCTCGAGCGTGGGGACAAGGGCATCAGCACGCCCAAGATCGAGGGCAAGTTCGCGCTTCGCGCCTGGGTGACGGGCGAGGTGGCGCTTGCCGATGTCGAGATCCCGGCCGACCGGCTGCTGCCGAACGTCGCGGGGCTGAAGGGCCCGTTCGGCTGCCTCAACAATGCGCGCTACGGGATCGGCTGGGGCTCGATGGGCGCGGCCGAATATTGCTGGCATGCCGCCCGGCAGTACACGCTCGACAGGAAGCAGTTCGGCCGGCCGCTGGCGGCAACCCAGCTTGTCCAGAAGAAGCTCGCCGACATGCAGACGGAGATCACGCTTGGCCTGCTGCTGGCGCTTCGCTGCGGGCGGCTGATGGAGGCGGGCAAGCTTGCGCCCGAGGCCATCTCGATCCTGAAGCGCAACAATTGCGGCAAGGCGCTCGCCATCGCGCGCGAGGCGCGCGACATGCACGGCGGCAATGGCGTGTCGGACGAATATGGCGTGATCCGCCACGTGATGAACCTGGAAGCCGTCAACACCTACGAGGGCACCCACGACGTCCATGCCCTCATCCTCGGCCGCGCCCAGACCGGGATCCAGGCCTTCAGCTGAGCTGGCCGACCAGCCGGGGGGAAGGGAAATGTGGCGCCCCGCCCTGGATAAGCATAACGAATACGAGTCGCCGTTTGCACTACTATAGAACCGCCGCCGGGCACCGGTAGCTGCCCTATGGCGTAGTGCGCCGCCGCTGATTATTCGAGTAGCTTCGATGGTGGGATCAACGGCCCACACTTTCGAGCCTCCCGATGGCAAGCTGCCTCTGCCGCCGATGTAGATAGCGCTTTGTCGGTTTGCGTAGTGCAATTACCTCGGCGGATGAGGGGAACCAGATTGAATCCTTGGCCAGTGATACCCGCCGATGTTGTCGCTTGGTTCCGCGGTGTCTTCGCGGACGCAAACCGCCGCGTGTGCGAACGTCTGGTCAATCTCCCCAACATCCGCGAGACATCGCTCGATGACGGTTTGATTGAAGCGCTGATCCCCGACAGCGCGCCGACGCTCCTTCCTTCGGGTGCGATCATCCGCATGGATACTCACAACATCGGTGGTTTGCGGCGCTTAGGCGCTCCCCATTGGGATTGGGACTTTCCGCAACGCCGGCGTTGGGAAACGGCGGATATTGCGATCCTCGTCTTCGTCTATCGACGCGACAAGCTGGTGGCGAAGAAGATTGGCCTGCTCCAGTCCAAGCGCCTCTTTCCGACCAACCATGATGTCGAGGACGAGGATGAAATTGGCTTCCTTCATGGCATGAATGCATTCATCCGCCGCGACGGGCAGCAAGCAGCCGCCGCGCTCCACCGAACCTACAGCTTCGACGAAAGCTGCACCTTCGCCGCAATCCAGGCTGGACACCGACAGGTCGAGCTGATCGACACGCTCAATCGGGATTTCGGCAAGGCCGTCTTCTACCTGCTCTACGCACCGCCTGAGCTTCCCTACGCAATTACCTATCCCCTGCGACAACGAATCCGCGTTGACGACATTCCGGTTGGAAATCGGGTGGTCGATGCCGACAACGTCCACCGTGCCCTTGCAGAACTCAATGACGGCCAATCTCCTACCTTCAGCCTGTTGAAGTCCGCCTGCGTTGGGCGGGATTGGCCGCTCGAAACTTGGGCTGCCGATCTGCTGCTGACCTGTCAGGTTGGACAGCAATTCGATGACAGCAACGACGATCGCGTCCGCTATTTCCTCGAACGCCGATCGGGCCCCATTGGAGCGGCTCTCGCCGCATCAATTACCCTGCCGGACGAGGTCTGAACCATGCGAAGTGGCGATATCCCCTTCAAGTTCGATCTGACCGATCTCCTCGCCCGCGCTCGCCGCCAAGTCACTGGCCGGCTGGGGGACGTCACCTTGAACTTGCCTTTCATCAGCATTGCGGTCAGCCCTCAAGATCGCGAGCGCCGGGTGGCGCGCGAGATCGTCCTCCGTTTGCGCGATCGGCGTGTCCTATCCGCGTGGGAATGTTGTGACGATTGCATCGAGAAAGCCCTCACCTCGCTCAACGAAATCCGCCAATTTATCGTCGACAAAGAGGTGGAACTCGCCGAATTGCAGGACGAACCGCTGTTCCTTCTGCTTGAAGCGATGGCGGCTGGGATTCGACAGTTTATGACTTTCGAGGAGCTGTTGCGGCGAGACAAGGATGCGCCCCTGCATCCACGGTTCGGCGAGTTTCATCGACCGCCCGACGTGCGCCAAGCCTATTTCGACGGTCTCGAAATCTTGCGCGGACACCTGAGCCGGTGCCTCGGGCAAATCGCGCTCATTGCCCGCATGCCCGTGCCGACCGAGGGCATCATCGAGAACTATCAGGGGCCGTGGCAGCTAGAAGCCTATGAGGCTCCCCATCGGCTGCCAGCACCGCCCGAATGACCTGCGCCGCGGCTGCGCGGAAGCCCACGTGCTTACAGGAGGTAGCATCGCTTCCCGCAGCTACCGATCACAAGGTTGAGCCGAGAGAACCATTAGAGAACAAAATCTGCTGGCGAAGGCTCGTGGATCGGTTAGGCATAGTCCGATGGAGAGCATAACGAGCCTGAGCGAGCTATCGAGCGATGATTTTGCGCGGCGCTTTGCGCGTATCCATCCGGTGAAGGCCGCACCCGTTTCAGTTAGCGGTCACTGGGTTTGATGATGCGTTTTGCTGCGGCGTTACGACGAGCGGCGATCCGGCCGAGGATGCCGTTGATCGGGAAGACATCGAGTTCGTCTGGATCGTAGTCGTCGAGCCATTCGCTGACATCGGCGTGATCTGGATGGTCCGGATCGTTTCTCGCCTCGAGCATTTCGTAGAACCCCGGGATGCCGCCGCAGTCCTCGGGAGGGCAGTTGCGCTCACCGGCGATGAAACGCGGATATGCCGTGGAGCGATCCCCAGCTCGGACATCCCTGATGATCAAACTGTGTTCCCAGTAATCGCCGAAATCATAGACATAATGAATCCGGGTAGTGCCGGGAGCAAGCACATCGCGCAGTCGTGTGCGGGAGGCGACCTTGCGGGGAGCGGTCCCCCAGTCC
>JBKBVA010000227.1:0-4647 GCA_046289665.1 Allosphingosinicella sp. | reverse complement strand
AATGGCGCTGCTGCTCGCGCCGGCTTTCGGCCGCCTGCTCCCGCTGCCGCTGCTTCAGCCCTGGGCGTGGGAGGCGACCTTCGCCGTCACCTTGCTGTTCCCGCTGGCCGGCGTCCGGGCGGACGTGCGGCGCAACGGCCGTGCGCACCGCGCCTGGTGGTGGGGCATCGGGACGATGGCCGCCGTCTTCCTCCTGACCCAGGCGATCACCTACAGCGCCGTCGGCACCGCCCTCTACACGGCGGTGACGCAGGGCACGCCCGGTGCCGCCGTCGGCCCGCTCGACTTCGCCCCGCCGCCGGCCGGTCCGCTGATGACAGGCCGCCCCTGACCGGACGCGGCCATCCGCTTCAGGCCCGTCGCGGCCTATGGCGGCGCGCCGTTCCGGAACTCAAGCCCGGGCTTCGGAGCGGCTAGACGGGGCCGCCTTCCGGCGCCTCTCCCAATACGGGGGCCGTATCTGCTGCCGTTTGAGCGTCAGCCAGAGGAGCGCGGCGATCGCCACACCGCCGGCCGGCAGGAACAGAACGGACGCCTCAAGCCCGAACGGCCCTCCGGTCAGCAGCGCCGGGCCGCCCAGCCGGGAGGCGAATATCCCGACGCTCTCCTTGCCGGAAACCGGCAGACCCAGCACGGTGCCTTGCACGATGTTGACTGCGAAGTGGATTCCGATCGGGAACCAGAGCGACCGGGTCGCCATATAGGCCAGTCCCAGTGCGACGCCGGCCAGTCCGGCGATCGAGATCGTGCTCAACACCGATGCATTCGGGTTGGAGGCATGGCCGGCCCCGAACAGCGTCGCCGTCAGGAGCAGCGCCAGCCAGCTTCCCACCCCCCGCTCGAGGAAGCGGAACAGGATGCCGCGGAATAGCAGCTCCTCCATGAATGCGGCGCTGGCTGCGGCGGCCAGGGGGATAAGCACCGCGACGCTCAGGGGACGAAGGTTCACCTCGATCATCCCGAGCACGGTAAGCGCGCCGACCACGAAAAGGACGACGGAGAATCCGACGAGGGCGCCCTGCGCAAGGAACGTCAGCGCACCCTTCATCGCCAGCTCGGCAGGCGCCCGCTTCTCGACGTAGACGACGCACGCGCGATACGCCGCGAAGCCGAGCGCGATCATCGCGGCCGCGGCGATCACGGCCTGCAGCACCTGCGCAGGATCTTCGCTGATGGTTCCCCGCGGCGCCATCCACATCTTGGCGGGCTCGTCGACCGCCAGGGCTATGCCCAGGATGGCCGCCACGATGTCCCGGCAGATGATCGCGAGCACGATGCCGACGAGAAAGAGCACGATCTGGACCGGCCCGAACCGCAGCAGGCGGCTGAACATCCCGGCGCCCCCCGTTTTCCGAAGATATCTCTTGCCTGTGCAGACCCTAACATCCGCCGCGAATTCGAACAACCGAAGCGGCCCTCGGAGTCTGCGTTCATCCGGGAGGTTATGCTGCCGAGGAGCTGCAATGTCGATTTCGCGCAGACCGCTGGTCCTTCGGGAAGTCTCGGCATCTGCCGAAAAGCTTGCCCCGCCGCTGCGCGGCTCGTCGGGCTTGCGAACCCGTCGCTTCCGGGTGAGGATGAAGGATGTCGCAATCTCTCAAAGCGCTTCAGCTCGCTCTCCTGTTGCTCGGCACCTGGCTGTTCTACCTGGCGGTCACCCACGAGCCCGCCACGCCCCGCATCCCCGCGCCTTCGGCTTCTCCGCTCCTTTATATCGGCCTCTGGGTCGGGGCCGTCGCCGCTGTCGTCGCGGCTTACCGGCTCGGACGATCCGGCAGGAAGGGCGGCCGGTAGCCGCTTCGCCGTGCGGCATGCGCTTTCCGGCCCGTTGCCGCCCCCCCGCCTTGCGACCGGGTGACAGGGCCGCTACCCCACCCTCTTCGCGAACGGGGGGAGACGAAACGTGCGCGCAATCCTCGCCGCGTGGCTGCTCCTGTCTGCAGCTGCGCCAGCGCTTGCGCAGCCTGGGCACCTGCAGGCGAAGCTGGAGCAATTCGAAGCTTTTGCGCGCGAGCATCGGCGTGAGAAGACGGTGCTCTCCATGTCCTACGCCATCGTCGCCGACGGGAAGATCGTCGCCGCCCAAGGGATAGGCTGGCAGGATCACGACGCGGAAGAGCCGACCACCGCCGATACGAGCTATCTCGCCGCATCGATCACCAAGACCTTCACCGCGGCCACCCTGCTCGGGATGGAAGCGGAGGGCGTCGTCGATCTCGACGACGCTTTCACGACGCTCAGCGACTGGGGCCGGCGCTGCCGGTGGCTGTCGACCAGCGGCAACATCCTCGGCGGCGGCAAGCCGCTCGACGACGGCTACACGCCGCCGCCGATCGACTGCGCGGCGGCGATCAGCGCCCGCGACGTTCTCCGGATGCGCGTGCTCGGCGAGCCGGGAAGCAACTTCCTCTATAATCCGATCGTGTTCGGGCGGCTGGCGAACTGGGTCGAGGAGAAGACCGGCAGGCCGTTCGACGACTGGGTGCGGCGCTACGTCATCGACAAAGCGGGGCTGAAGGACGTCGCGGCCGGGTGGCGCGACCCGTCCGGCGGAGACGCGCTGAGGCTGCTCGCCCCGCCGTTCCGCCATGCGCCCAAGCAGGAGGACGGGCTCGAGCCGTCCGCCCTTCCCAATCCGGAGATGAACGCGAGCAGCGGGATCATCGCCAGTGCGCGGGCGCTCGCCGCCTATTCGATCGCGCTCAACGAGGGCCGCATCCTGCCGCCGGCGCTGAGGGACGCCATGTGGGACCCGCCGCTGGACGCGGACGGGGCGCCGGCTTCCTATGCCTATGGCTGGTGGGTGCAGGAGTGGCGCGGCCGGAAACTGGTCTGGCATGGCGGCTGGTGGCCCGACGCGTATGCGGGCTTCCTGCTGAAGGTGCCGGAGAAGGGGCTGACGCTGGTCGTGCTCGGCAACACCGACGGGCTGCACTGGGGCAATCGGCTGCAGGTGGCGGAGATCGACAAGAGCCCGCTGGCGCTGAAGTTCCTCGAACTGTTCGCGGCCGATTAGGCCTACGGCGTCGGCTGCCGGCCGGCATCCGGACCTGCGTGCGCCTCGAGAATGCGCCGCACCGCGGCCTGGGAGGCCGGATTGGGGTCGTGCCCCGTCCGATCG
Source organism: Allosphingosinicella sp. (assembly GCA_046289665.1). Lineage (GTDB taxonomy): Bacteria > Pseudomonadota > Alphaproteobacteria > Sphingomonadales > Sphingomonadaceae > Allosphingosinicella. The sequence goes on along the minus strand of JBKBVA010000227.1, from coordinate 1,526 downwards.
AGGAGCAGGAAGCTCTTCTGCGGCGCGTCGATGCCGTCGAACCAGGATCGGGCGACGCCCGGCGTGGTGACCAGATCCTCCGCGCCCTGGATCAGGTGTATGGGAACGTCGAAGCGCGTGCCCAATGCCCGCACGTCCACTTCGCCGAGCAGGCCGCGCCCGTCGCGGCCGACGAACTGGAGATAGGAATAATCCTCGCCGCCTTCATATTCGGCTTCGTAGGCACGCGGCGCATAGGCCGGATCGGCGACCCACCAGGAGGCGGGCGCGGCGTCTACGGCCTTCGCTTCGTAGGCGCGGGTGAGCCGGCGCAGGATTCCGAAATTGCGCGGATTGGTCCACGGCGGGGGTCCGAGCGCCTGCAGGGCGGCGGTCGTGGCCTCGTCTCCCGCAGCGTCGGCGAGCAGGCGGAGGCGGCGGATGCTCGCCGCCTGGTTCGCGCCTTGCTCGACGAGCTGCCCGACGCCGACATAGAGGCGGAAAAGGTCCGGCCGCAGCTTCACCATGTGCAGCCCGAGCGCGGAGCCCCACGAGCCCCCGACGAGGACGATCCTGTCCGCGCCGAGATGCCGTTGCAGATATTCGGCGACCTCGACGCCGTCCCGCGTCATCCGGTCCATGGTCAGCAGCGTGTCGGCGTCCGCGGGATTGCGGCCGAAGGTGCGGCCGGCGCCGCGCTGATCCCACTGGACGATGGTGAATCGCTCCGTCCAGTCGCCGTAGAGCGCGTTCGAATAGGGGCTGAGCGGATTGCCCGGTCCGCCGTGGAGGAACAGGACGACCGGGTTGCGCCGGTCCTCCCCCCTGATCGTCACCCACTGGGCGATGCCGCCGATCGGGACGAAGCCCTGCTCGTCGATCGCGCGCCGGTCGGCGGCCGGCGCTGCCGCCGGGGCCGGCGAGACGGCCGTGTGCGGGGACGCGGCGGCGCAGGCTCCCAGCATCAGCATGGCTGCCGGGAGCAGGGTTGCAGGCCGTAACATGGGGCGATCCTCCGGAGCGCGGCACCAGACGCGCCTTCCGGAGCGGAGTCAAACGGGCCGGTCTCGCGGGGCGCCCCTTCGGGACGAAGGCGTCAGGCTTGGCCGCCCTCTTCCGCCCGCGCGCGGGCGAGGGTCCAGCGGGCCTGGTCGACGTGCATCGCCTCGATCATCCGCCCGTCGTGCCGCTCGGCCCCGCCGGTGGCGGCGGCGATCAGGCGGCGGGCGCCCTCCACCTCCCCTTCCGACGGGCCGAAGATGCGGTTGGCGGTGGCGATCTGGTCCGGGTGGATCAGCGACTTGCCGTCGAAGCCGAACGACTTGCCTTCCTCGCATTCGGCGGCGAGCCCTTCGGGATCGTCGAGCCGGTTGTAGACCCCGTCGAACGCCGCCACGCCCGCCGCCCGCGCCGCGAGCAGGGTCCGCTGCAGCGCGTAGACCAGGCCCTTGCGTCCGGTCGCCGGCGGGATGTGGAGATCGGCCGAGAGGTCGTTGGTGCCGGCGATCAGGCCGCGCGTCGTCGGCGCGATCGCCGCCGCGTCGACC
>JBKBVA010000226.1:0-4652 GCA_046289665.1 Allosphingosinicella sp. | reverse complement strand
GCACTCACGCCCATCTTGAGCGAGCACCTCTTCACCAAGCTCGAGCTGGACCATGAAGCCTTCGTTCCCGACAACGTGGCCCTGCAGACCCAAGAAGGCGAGCTCAGCTCCCAGTACGAGCGCCTGCGCGGCGGCGGCGAGATATTGGGCACCCGCCAGTCCGGCGAGGCGCAGTTCCGGCTTGCGACGCCGGAGCTGGTGCAGGAGCTGGTGCCTGCCGCGACCGACGACGCCCGCCTGCTCGTCGACCGCGACGGCGGGCTCGAGGGCGAGCGCGGCAAGGCGGCGCGGCTTCTCCTCTACCTGATGGAACGCGACGCCGCCGTCGCGACTTTGCGCTCCGGCTGAGGAGACGAGACATGCCCACCGCCCTGGTCCTGCCCGCTTTGCTGATCTTCATCGCGGGCGCGATGACCGCCGCCCAGCCGCCGACCAACGCCGTGCTCGCGCGGGAAAGCGGCTCGGTGATCCTCGCCGCCGTCATCTCCTTCGCCGTCGGAACAGCGGCGCTGCTCGTGGTGCTCGCACTCACTCAACCGCGAATGGCGCTCGCGCCGCTCAGGGACGTGCCGTGGTGGGCGTGGGCGGGCGGCTTCTACGGCGCGGTCTTCGTCGCGGCCGGCGCCTACGCAGCGCCGCGTCTCGGCATCGCGTCCCTGATCACCATCGCGGTGGCCGGCCAGATGATCGCAGCAATCGCCATCGACCATTATGGCGCGTTCGGCCTCGACCGAACCCCAATCTCGCTGGGCCGCGTGATCGGGGTGCTCCTGATCGTCGGAGGCGTGGTGCTGGTGCGCCGCTTCTGAGGTCGGCGTTCAGTTCGAGGCGACGCTCGTTTGCGGCGCGGGTCCCGCGGCCGGGGGAGCGACGCCATAGCCGCGATATTCGGCGTCGATGTCGAACATCAGCCGCCGGGCCGCCGCCAGATCCCGCTCTCCGGCTTCGCGGTCGCCGCGCCTCAACAAGGCGAGGCCGCGGACGTAGAGTGCCTGGGGGAAATGCGGGTTGATCTCGATCGCCGCATTGGCGTCGGCGATGGCCGCATCCAGCCGCCCGAGGCGGAGATTGACGAATGCCCGGCTGTCCAGGATCGCCGGGCTTCGCGGCTCGGCGGCGACGGCGCGCTCGCAGTCGGCCAACGCTCGTTCCAGCTGGACGTTCGCGGTCGCCAACGTCCAGCAGCGCGCGTTGAGGAAGTCCGCATTGTCCCGGTCCTGGGCCAGCCCGGCGTCGATCGCCTCGATCGCCTGATCGACTCGGCCCATGTCCGCGAGCAATTCGGCGCGTACCCCCAGTATGCCTGCCGGGACGTTATCCGCCGGCGTCTCCGAGATTCGCCCATCGACGACGTCGAGGGCGGCCTCGAGCGCCCGCACGGCTTCGGCGTTGCGGCCGATGCCGCGCAATATGTGCGCTCGTCTCGAGAGCAGGAGGGGATTGTTCGGGTCCGCCTCGATGACCTTGTCTGCGATCGTCGCCGCCTGCTCGTGCTCATCCCGCCAGACGTGGATTCGGGCTTTGGCGAGGAGCGCGTCCACGTCGTTGGGCCGGTCCGAAAGCACGGTCTCGATGTCGGCGAGGGCATCCTCGTGCTCGCCGAGCCGCTGATAAGCAGAGGCGCGCTGGAGCAGCGTGAAGCGATTCCCCGGGTCGAGGGCGAGCGACTCGGTGAACGCGGCGACCGCCTGGATCGGCCGGTTGCGCCGCATCTGGATCAGCCCGCGCGCCTGAGGGATGACGAAATCCCGCGCGTTGAGCGCTTCGGCGCGAGCGAGCAGGGCCTCTGCCTCCTCGACATTGCCGCGCCTGAGCTGAAGGATCGCCTGGTTCGACAGCGGGCGCGACCATTGGGGTGCCAGGGCGGCCGCGCGCTCGAAATCCGTCGCGGCGCTGTCGAGATTGCCGGACTGTAGGGAATTGTAGCCCCGGTCGACAAATTCCTCGGCGGTGGTCGGCTCGCGTTCTCTCAGCGCGCGCCGGTCCGAGCGAGTGAGCGCGGCGGCCGGGCCGGTGACACGAGCATTGCTCTCCCGAATACCTTGCAGCGCCGCGACGGAGCTGCGAGCGGCTTCGGCGGAGATCTCGAGCTGCAGGGGACGGAAGCTCGTCCGGGCCGTCGCCCGCCCGTCCGCCAATGTCAGAGTGCGGCTGAAATGAATCCCGGCGATGGTTCGGTCGATATTGCCGCCGCTGACCGAGAAGCCTTCGCCGTCACCAGGGAGGATCACTGTCTCAGTCATGACATAGTGGCCGAGGCCCTTCATCGAGAACGGCGCGTCCCGGCCCGGGCCTTCAGCCCGCTCGAAATCGGGTGTCCAGTCGAGCGTGGTGTTGTCGAACTGATAGGCAATGTTGCGGGAGGAGGTTGTGCCCGACCATTCCAGCTCGCGCGTGCCGGAGAAGCGGATCACGAAGGTGCCCTGCGTGTCGTCGTAGGAATCGGAAATGTCCGCAGTCTCGTTGACGCCCAATTGCGTGACGACCTGCCGGCGCATCTGGTCGAATGCTTCCGCCTGGCCCTGCGCCTGCGCGATCCTCAGGACAGCGGCCAGCTCGCCGCGAAACACCACTTCTCCGCTCGCGGGTACGGAACCGAGCAGGCCGCGGCTGCCGTCATAAGTGATCCGGGTCTCGAACGCAGGCAGATTGGCAGGCTGAAACGGCATTGCTTCGAGCGCAGCGCCGGCCGAACGAAGCGGTAAACCCCAGCCCAGGTTCGAAGAGGCGAGGTCATCGATCTGCCTGTCCCCGGACCTGGTTCCGTCGAGCCAGTAGGAACGGTCGTCGATTCGCGCGCGAACAATGACGTGGTCGAACGCACTCATTTGGGGGAGCAGGTCGCGAAGGCTGTCGCCGGCGGCCACGTTGACCAGCACGGGCTCCGCCTCGATTCCCAGGCCGCGGAGAAGCGCGAGGAGGACGACGGTCTTCGCCTTGCAGTCGCCGTAGCGCCGGGACCAGCTTTCGTCGGCGCCGGCCGGGAGGTAATTGCCTTCGCCCATCATGAGCGCGAGATAGCGGACCTGGTCTTGCACTAGGCGCAGCGCCGTCATGGAGCGCGACCGCTGGTCGCTGGATTGGGCTGCGATCCGTTCGATCTCGGCCCGCAGCGGCGAGTCCGGCGCAAGCGTCGCCGCCCGCTCGTAATGGGGCGCAAGGATGGTGCTGATCTCGTTCCAGTCCCGATATTGGCTGACCTGGAGCGTCGGCGGCAGCAGGAAACGGGGCGGCGCGCCCGCGGGGGGCGCGATACCCTGCACGTCCGTGAGATCGAGAACCAGCTCGCTTCCGGCCGCGGTCGTCCTGACGCGTGCGCGTTCGAAAAGCCCCGTGCCGCGCCAGCGCAGACTCGCGCCGGATGGCCAGATCTGCCGAACGAAGAACCGGCGCGCTTCCCCATCCGGCGGGACGAACAGGGCGCTTTCACCGCGCAGCGGCAAAGTCCCGCCGCGGCGGCGGACGGTGAACGCGACGACAAGCGTGTCGCCCGCGGTCAATCCCTCGGCCTGCATCACCGCGGTGAGCACCCCGTCGAGCATGGCCGATTCCAGATTGTTCTCGCGGCGAAGAACGGTGAAGTCCCGCCCGTTGGCGAGCAGATCGGTCACTTCCGAGCCGCGCCGGATCTGGACCTTGTGAACGATCAGCTCGCTCTGGTCGGGTTGCCAGGGGAGGACGATGTTGCCCGCGCTCTGCACACCTTGCGCGTTCTGCGCGAGGATCGCGAATTCGGTATAATGGTCGTGCTGGTCCTGGGCGTAATTGACCTGCTGCGACACCAGCAGCGTCTGTGATGCGCGGTCGCGCCGTTCGGGATCGGCATCGGGAATCGCGATCTGGGTGACCCAGGCGGGGACCGGCGCACGGCTCGGCGTCGGCTGAGCGGACGCGGCCATTGGAAGTGCCGCGCAGAACAGCGCCGCCAGAATCAGAACAATTCGCATGAAGCCCCCCGAGTAATTCCACGCAGAATGCCGCGCGGCCTCAGGAATTCAAGGTTTTCGTGCCATTAAGTTTTCACGCTCAAGGCGTGAGCAGGCCGTGCTTCTTCTTTCCGGCCGAGACTCGAACCTGATCGGTCACGGTGACCACGGCCTGTTCGTCGGTAACGGCCTCGCCGTCGACTCGGGCGCCGCCCTGGGCGATCAGGCGCCGGGCTTCCTTCTTCGAAGCGGTGAGGCCTAGGCCGACGAGCGCATCGGCGAGCGGGATCGAGCCGTCGGGCACGCTGAGCGTCGGCAGCGCCTCGCCGGCGGCGCCCTCCTCGAAGGTGCGGCGCGCCGTCTCGGCCGCCTCGCGCGCGGCGTCGGGGCCGTGCAGCATCGCGGTGGTCGCATCCGCGAGCACCTTCTTGGCCTCGTTGATGTCCTGGCCCTCGAGCTGCTCCAGTCGCTCGATCTCCGCCACCGGGAGGTCGGTGAAGCGGCGCAGGAACTTGCCGACGTCGGCGTCGGCGACGTTCCGCCAGAATTGCCAATAATCATAGGCGCCGAGCATGTCGGCGTTGAGCCACACCGCGCCCTTTTCGGTCTTGCCCATCTTGGCGCCGTCGGCGGTGGTGAGCAGCGGCGTTGTGAAGCCGAACACCTCGCGCCCGTCGGCGCGGCGGTTCAATTCCACGCCGTTGACGATGTTGCCCCACTGGTCCG
>JBKBVA010000225.1:0-4653 GCA_046289665.1 Allosphingosinicella sp. | reverse complement strand
GACGTTTGGATGGCGCGGCTGGTGGTCGTATCGAACAGGGTGTCCGCGCCCGGACATGCGGGCGCGGCGGCGAGCGGCGGGCTGGCGATGGCGATCAGCACCGATCTTAACGCCAATGGCGGCCTCTGGTTCGGCTGGAGCGGCGACACGGTGGAGAAGTTCACCGGCGCCGTCTCTGTCCGCAAATATGGCGAGGCGACGATCGCGACGGTCGACCTCGAGGCGCAGGACGTCGAGGAATATTATAACGGCTTCGCGAACAGCACCTTGTGGCCGCTGTGCCATTACCGGATCGACCTCGCCGCCTACGACCGCTCGTTCGGCACGGGCTATGAGAGAGTGAACGCCCGGCTCGCCGACGCGCTGCGGCCGCTGCTGCGCGAGGACGACGTGATCTGGGTGCACGATTACCATCTCGTGCCGCTGGCGCGCGCGCTGCGCCGGGCCGGGATCGAGAACCGGATCGGCTTCTACCTCCACATTCCCTGGCCGCCCTGCCAGATCATGGCGACGCTGCCGCGCCACCACCAGTTCGTCGACGCCCTGTTCAGCTACGATCTGGTCGGGTTCCAGACGGAGCACTGGCTGAGCGCCTTCCGCGACTATGTTCGCGACGAATGCGGGGCGAAGGTGCGGTCCGACGGGCTGATGGAGGTCGGCGGCAAGGCGATCCGCGTCGAGGCGTTCCCGATCGGCATCGACGTCGAGAATTTCCGCGACCTCGCCGCCGGCGAGACCGGCAGCCGCGCCTTCCGCGACATGATGACCAGCGCCAACGGCCGGGCGATGATCGTCGGCGTCGACCGCATCGACTATACCAAGGGGCTGCCCGAGAAGTTCGCCGGCTACGAGCAGTTCCTGATCGACCATCCGGAATATCGCGAACGCGTGTTCATGCTCCAGATCGGCCAGCCGAGCCGCACCGAGGTGCACGATTATGCGGAGCTGCGCTCGGCGCTCGATTCCCAGGCGGGGCACATCAACGGCGAATATGGCGCGCGCGACTGGGTGCCTTTGCGCTACATCACCCGCTCCCAGCCGCGCGACGAGCTGGCCGGCACCTTCCGCGCGGCGCGGGTGGGGCTGGTGACGCCGCTCCGGGACGGGATGAACCTCGTCGCCAAGGAATATGTCGCGGCGCAGGATCCCGCCGATCCCGGCGTACTCATCCTTTCGCGCTTCGCCGGGGCGGCGCTGCAGATGGAGGAGGCCCTGCTGGTCAATCCGTATAGCCGCGAGGACATTTCCGACGCGATCTGCCGCGCCCTCGCCATGCCGCTGGAGGAGCGGCAGTCGCGCTGGCAGGCGCTGTTCGACCGGCTGGTGCGCGAGGACCTCGCCTGGTGGCGCCGTTCCTATGTCGAGGCGCTGAAGGGCGCGGGGGGCGACGGCGCGGACGGCGAGGAGGACGGCATCCGCGCCGGCTCAGCGGGCCGGCGGGCGGTGCACTAGGCCGCCCGGCGGAGGGCGCCGAGCGCGTCAAGGAAGCGGTCGACCTCTTCGCCGGTGTTGTAATGGCACAGGCCGACCCGGACGAGGCCGCCGCTCTCCATCAGGCCGAGGCTGCCGACTGGCTCCAGCGCATAGAAGCTGCCCGACCAGGCGTGGACGCCATGCTCCGCAAGGTGCGCGGCGACGGCATCCGGGTGGTGCCCCTCGAGAGTGAAAGCGAAGGTCGGGACGCGGCCGTCCATCGTCGGGGGGCCGTAGAGGCGGACGCCGTCTATGTCGCGAAGCCCCGCGAGCAGGCGGTCGCCGAGCATCCGCTCATAGGCGACACAGCCCTCCATCGCCGCCAGCAGCGCCGCGCGGCGGTCTCCGGCGGCCTCGGGGGCGAGGAGGCGCCCCAGCCATTCCAGATATTCGATCGTGCCGAGCAGGCCGGCCTGCGCCTCGAAGGAGGGGGTTCCGGTCTCGAAGCGGATCGCCGGCGGCTGGATCGAGGCGGGGCGGACCTTGTAGGCGGTGAGGGTGGCGAGCAGGTCCGCGCGGCCCCAGAGGATGCCCTGGTGCGGCCCGAAGAACTTGTAGGGGGAGCAGGCGAGGAGGTCGCAGCCGAGCGCCTTCACGTCGGTGGGAACGTGCGGGACGGACTGGACGGCGTCGGCGAAGAGCAAGGCGTCCGAACCAGCGCGGACGATGCGGGCGATCTCGGCCACGTCATTGAGGGTGCCGAGGGCGTTGCTGGCGCCGCCGACGGCGACGAGGCGGGTGCGGGGGCCGAGCAGGCCGGGCAGCATGTCGAGGCGCAGCGTGCCGCCATCGTCGATCTCGATCCAGCGTATGGCGGCGCCGGCATCCTCGGCCGCCATCGTCCAGGGGGTGACGTTGGCGTCGTGGTCGAGCCGGGTGAGGACGATCTCGTCGCCTTCGCGCCAGTCCCGCGCGAGGGCGCGCGAGACGGCGAAGGTGAGCGAGGTCATGTTCGGGCCGAAGGCGATCTCGCCCGGATCGGCGCCGAGCAGGTCGGCGGCGGCGGCGTGGGCCGCCGCGCTCAGCGCTTCGGTGGCGATGGAGGTGGCGAAGGCGCCGCCATTGTTGGCGGTGCCCTTTTCGAGATGCTCGACCATGCGCGCGATCGCCCGGCGGCAGACCTGCGTCCCGCCCGGCGCGTCGAAATAGACGCGGGGGCGGCCGTCCTGCGTCTCGGCAAGGGCGGGGAATTCGGCGCGGACGGCTTCGATCGGGAAGGACAAGCGAGGGTCTCCTGAGGGCGGCGGGGCGCGGCGGGCGGAAGGGGGGTGGTGCCGCGTGTCCGACTCGAACGGACGACCTACCGCTTACAAGGCGGTTGCTCTACCAGCTGAGCTAACGCGGCGTGGCGCCCCTCACATGGTTCAAAGCACGCCGAACGTCCAGCCTTCGGTGCGGGCGAGGTCCGGCGTCAGCGCGTCCGGGTTCCAGTAGCGCGGGTCGGCGTGGACCCGGCGCAGCCAGGCGGCGGCCATGATCGCATCGGTGCTGTGATCGTCATAGGCGGGGAGCGGCGCGTGGGGGGCGGAGCCGAGCGCGACCAGCGCGCGGTCGAGGGTCTGCGGATCGCGCACCTTGGTGCGGCCCTTGGGCAGGCCGGCGTCGCGGGCGGCGATGCTGGTGTAGATTTCGACGACCGCCGAGCCTTCGGGAGGCAGCGGGTCGAACGGCCAGATCGGCAGAATGCCGTCGATCCGGCGGAGCAGGCGCATGCCGGTCAGGCTCGACTTGCCGACCTGGGCGGCGCCGACCAGGTTGAAATTGCTGTAGGGGCTGAGGCCCTGCGCGCGCTGGTGCCGCTCGGTGACGCGCAGGCGCCCGCGGCCGGGCTCGAACAGGTCTCCCTGCCGGCCGCCGTGGCGGCGGAAGTGGCGGGCGGCGTCGCGATGGTCGACGAAGCTGGCGGCGGAGAGGTGCGGATCGTCCGCGCAGATGCGTTCGATCAGCGCCCACAGAGCGCGGGCGTCGGGCGGGCTCTCCTCCCAGCCGGGGAAGAAGGCGCCGCGGTCGGCGAAGGGGAGGGAGGGGCCGATGTCGAGGCCGACGAGCGTGCCGGGCGGCATCTCTCCGGTCATCCAGTCGAGCACGTCGGGGCGCGACCAGCGGCGGCCGGGATGGACGAGCCGGGGCGCCGCTCCGCCGAGGGTGCAGAGCGCGACGGCGATGCCCCTGTGCCGCTCGCCCACCGCGCCCGACCAGTCGATCGCGGCGAAGTGGGTGAACCTCTTCGTCATCCCGGCGAAGGCCGGGATCTCGGGACCGGAGGTCACGGCACGTCTCCACGAGATCCCGGCCTGCGCCGGGATGACGCCTGACCCTTCAGACGAGCGGCGGCTGGTCGTCGCTCGGCGGCCTGGGCGCGCGGGGGCGGGACGGCGGGGCGGGGGGCGCGTTCGATTCGGTCCAGCGCTCCAGCAACTTGTGCGCGGTCGGGCGGCCGCCGAGGCCGAAGGCGAGGGCGCAGGCCACCGCGGCCGAGCCGATGATCGCCGCGAAGGCGATGATCACGATCTCGTTCGCCAGCCCCATGAACCGGAGGCCCATGGCGACCGCCAGCGCGATGATCGACCATTTGAGGATCGCCGGCAGCCAGCCGCCGGTGCCGTCGCCGGTGACGAGGTTGGAGGCGATCTTGGCGATCAGCACGCCGCCGAGGATGATCACCGCGCCGAACAGCACGCGGCTGCCGAGTTCGAGGATCTGGGCGAGCATCGCGGCGATGATCGGCGACTGGAGCAATTCCGCCGCCTTGATCGCGAAGAAGATGACGATGGCGACCATCACGATCGTGCCGACGGTGCGCGAGGGGGTGGTGCCCTCGGGCGAGATGCCGATCGCGCTGACGCTGCGGTCGAAGCCCAAGGACGGAAGGATCTGCTCCACCGCCTGCTTGGCGAGCTTGCCGATGACATAGCCGATGGCGAGCAGGATCAGCGCGCCGAGCACCAGCGGGATGGAGTCGAGGATGGTGCGCAGCATCTGGGTCGCCGGGCCCGAGATCGCCTCGATCTTCAGCGCGTCGAGGGCGGCGATGGTGACCGGGATCATGATCAGGAAGAAGACGAGCAGGCCGATCGAGCGGCTGATCGATGTCTTGCCGCCCGCCGTGCTCACCTCCGGCGCCGCGCCGGCGGGGGTGGCGGAGGCGGTGGCGCCCGGTGTGGTGGCGGTGCCTTCGAA
>JBKBVA010000224.1:0-4671 GCA_046289665.1 Allosphingosinicella sp. | reverse complement strand
AAGAGGCCGAACGGCATCTCGACCAGCATGTGCGCGACCGAGCGGTTCTTCGGGTCGTGGACGAGGACGCCCGCCGCTTCCCAATTGCCGTCCGCCACGTCGACCACCTTCAGCGCCAGCGCCTCGCGGTCGAGCGCGATGCCCTTGGTGCCGGCGTCGAACAGCATCGGCTGCCCGGCCTCCAGCCAGAGCTGCCGGCCGGCATTCTCCTTGGCGGTGAAGGGGGCGAAGACGTCGTCATTGTAGACGATGCAATTCTGGTAGATTTCGACGAACGCCGCGCCCTTGTGGCCGTGGGCCGCCTTGAGCACGTCGGGCAACTTCTTGTGGACATCAATGCCGCGCGCGATGAACCGCGCGCCCGAGCCGAGCGCGAAGGCGCAGGGGGAGACCGGCCGGTCGACCGAGCCGAAGGGCGTCGAGGGAGAGCGGGTCCCGGCGCGGCTGGTCGGCGAGTACTGCCCCTTGGTGAGGCCGTAAATCTCGTTGTTGAACAGCAGGATCTGGCAATCGAGGTTGCGCCTGAGAACGTGCATCGTGTGGTTGCCGCCGATCGACAGCGCATCGCCGTCGCCGGTGATGATCCACACGTCGAGATCCGGATTGGCGAGCTTGATGCCGGTCGCGAAGGTCGGCGCGCGGCCGTGGATGGTGTGGAAGCCGTAGGTCTCCATATAATAGGGAAACCGGCTCGAGCAGCCGATGCCGGAGACGAACACGGTGTTCTCCGGCCGTACGCCCAGCTCCGGCATCGTGCGCTGCACGGCTTTCAGCACCGCATAGTCCCCGCAGCCGGGGCACCAGCGCACTTCCTGGTCGGTCGCGAAGTCTTTCGCGGTGAGTTTGGTCATCTCGTTCATCGTCTTACCGATCCAGGATCGTCATCCCGGCGACGGCCGGGATCTCGTGGGGTGAGTAACGCAGGCGGGCATCGCGCGCTCCATCGGCGCCGCTGTGCTTCACCCGGCGGGATCCCGGCCTTCGCCGGGATGACGCTATGGGGCCGCTCACGCCAGCGCCTCCTCGATCGCCGCTTCGATCTCGGCGATCTTGAAGGGCTGGCCGGAGACCTTGGTGACTGGCCGCGCGTCGACCAGAAACTGGTCGCGCAGCAGGGTCTTCAATTGCCCCTTGTTCATCTCCGGCACGATCACCCGGTCGAAGCTCTTCAGCAACTCGCCGAGATTCTTCGGCAGCGGCCAGATGTGGCGGATGTGGACGTGGGCGACGTCGAGCCCGCGGCCCCGCGCGCGCCGGACCGCCTGGTGGATCGGCCCGAAGGTCGAGCCCCAGCCGACCACCGCCAGCTTCGCCCCCGGCTCGCCGAGGCAGACGTCCTGCTCGGGAACCGAGTCCGCCACGCCCAGCACCTTGTCGGCGCGGATGTCGGTCATCGCCTGGTGGTTGGCGGGGGCGTAGTCGATATGGCCGGTGCCGACATTCTTCTCGATCCCGCCGATGCGGTGGGTGAGCGCGGGCGTGCCGGGGCGGATCCACACGCGGGCGAGCTTTTCGTCGCGCGCATAGGGGTTCACCGCCTCGCCTTCCGCCGGCGGCGCGTCGTGGAATCGGATCGGGAAGGGGGCGTAGCCCGCCATGTCCGGCACTCTCCACGGCTCGGCGGCATTGGCGATATAGCCGTCGGTGAGCAGCATCACCGGCGTCATGTACTGGACGGCGATGCGGCAGGCCTCGATCGCGCAGTCGAAGGCGTCGGCCGGCGAGCGGGCGGCGATGACCGGCATCGGCGCGTCGCCGTTGCGGCCGTAGACCGCCTGGTAGAGGTCCGACTGCTCGGTCTTGGTGGGAAGCCCGGTCGAGGGCCCGCCGCGCTGCGAATTGACGATGACGAGCGGCAGCTCGGTCATGATGGCGAGGCCCATCGCCTCCGCCTTCAAGGCAATGCCCGGGCCCGAGGACGAGGTGACGCCGAGCGAGCCGGCATAGCTCGCGCCGATCGCCGAGCCGATCGCGGCGATCTCGTCCTCCGCCTGGAAGGTGGTGACGCCATATTCCTTGAGGCGCGAGAGATGGTGGAGGATCGCCGAAGCGGGCGTGATCGGATAGCCGCCGAAGAACATCGGCAGCCCGGCGAGTTGCGCGCCGGCGACGAGGCCGAGCGAGATCGCCTCGGCGCCGGTCACCGTCCGGTAGAGGCCGGGCTCGGCCGGAGCCGGATCGATGTGGCGCTGCGGCAGCTGTCCGCCGATCTCGGCGGTCTCGCCATAGGCATGGCCGGCGTTGAGCGCCGCGATATTGGCTTCGGCGAGCTCGGGCGCCTTGGCGAACTTGGTCCTCAGCCACTGCTCGATCGGCGCGCGGTCGCGGTCGAACATCCAGAGCGCGAGGCCGAGCGTCCACATGTTCTTGCAGCGCAAGGCCTCCTTGTTGCCGAGGCCGAAGGGCTTCACCGCGTCGAGGGTGAGCTGGGAGATGTTGAACGAGAGGACCTGCCATTTGGCAAGGCTGTCGTCCTCCAGCGGATTGCCCTCGTATCCCGCCTTGGCGAGGTTGCGCGCGCCGAATTCGCCGCTGTCGGCGATGATCAGGCCGCCTGGCTTCAGGTCCTGGACGTTCACCTTGAGCGCGGCCGGGTTCATCGCGACCAGCACGTCGGGCGCGTCGCCGGCCGTGTCGATCGCCGCCGAGCCGAAATTGATCTGGAAGGCGGAGACGCCGAAGGTCGTCCCCTGCGGGGCGCGGATCTCGGCCGGAAAGTCCGGGAAGGTGGCGAGATCGTTCCCCGCCAGCGCGGTGGACAGAGTGAACTGGCCGCCGGTCAGCTGCATGCCGTCGCCGGAATCGCCGGCGAAGCGGACGACGACGGCTTCGGGCGCGCCCGCGGCGTCGGCCTCTTCGCGGGTGAGGTTGTGAGTGGCCGTCGCCAACGCTGTTTCCTTCGCCTGTGGGTGCGCCATGATTAGCCGCGCGCCGCGCCACCCACAATGGTGGCGAAGCCCGCGCGATCCCTTAAGGGAGGCCCTAGATAATGGCTACGATTCGCATCGCAATGGAGCTTTATGGCCGATAACCCGCCGCAGCCCTTCGTTCGGCCCGATGTCCGGATGTTCCTCAATTTCCTCAACAATCTTCCCGGCCCCAAATCGCACGAGGCGGGCCCTGCGGAAGCGCGCGAGATGATGCGCAAGTCGCGCCATGTCGCCGACGCGCCGGTGGGCGAGCTTGCGCTGATCCGCGACCTCTCCTGCCCCGGCCCGGCCGGAGACATTCCCCTGCGGCTCTACGACGCGCGCGAGAGCCGGGCGGCGGGGCCGCTGATGCTCTTCTTCCACGGCGGCGGCTTCGTGCTCGGCGATCTCGACACGCACGAGCCCTTCTGCGCCGAGATGGCACGCCGGCTCGACATGCCGGTGCTCGCGGTCGACTACCGCCTCGCCCCCGAACACCCCTTCCCCGCCGGCATCGAGGACGCGATCGCTGCGGCGCGATGGGCGGCTTCGGGCCCGCAGGCGCTCGGGCGCGAGGTCACCGGCCTCGTCCCCTGCGGCGACAGCGCCGGCGGCAATTTCGCCATCGTCGTCAGCCTCGCGCTGCGCGACGAACCCGCGGCGGTACCGGTGCTCGCGCAATGGCCGATCTATCCGGCCGCGGATCCCGCCAAGGGCTATCCCAGCTACCGCGACTTCGCCGACGGCTACCTTCTCACCCGCGACGGCATGGACTGGTTCGACCGCTGCTACGGCCCCGACGGCACCGACTGGCGCTATTCGCCGCTGGTGCGCAGCCAGGCGGGCATGCCGCCGACCCTCGTCGTCACCGCCAGCCTCGATCCCATCCGCGACCAGGGCCGCGCCTATGCCGCCGCCTGCATCGAGGCGGGCGTGCCGACCATGTTCCTCGAGGCGAAAGGCAACATCCACGGCTTCATCAACCTCAGGAAAGCGGTGCCGTCGTCCGAGGAGGACATCGCCGCCTGCGTCGAGGCGCTGAAGCTGCTGATCGCAAGGGCGCAGGCATAATGAGCGTCGACCCCGCCACCCTCCCCTACCGCCCGGCCGCGGGCGTGATGCTGCTCAACCGCGAGGGCAAGGTGTTCGTCGCCCAGCGGTTGGATAGCACGCTCGAGGCCTGGCAGATGCCGCAGGGCGGTCTCGACGAGGGCGAGGAGGCCGAGGCCGGCGCGCTGCGCGAGCTGGAGGAGGAGACGGGGATTTCGGCCGACAAGGTCGAGATCATCGCCCGCTGCCCGGTCGAGCTCACCTACGACCTGCCCGACGACCTGGTCGGCAAGATGTGGGGCGGCCGGTGGCGCGGCCAGCGCCAGAGCTGGTTCCTCGCCCGCTTCCTCGGCGAGGATCGCGACGTGAACCTCGAAACCGCCGAACCCGAATTCCGCGCGTGGAAATGGGCCGACCCGGCCGACCTCCCGGCGATGATCGTGCCGTTCAAGAAGAAGCTCTACGAGGAGGTGCTCGAAGCCTTCGCGGAGTGGCTCTGAGCCGCTCTTTGTCCGTCGCCCCGGCGAAGGCCGGGGTGACGGGAGGGCTTCCGCCCGCCGGTGTGGCCTTGCGCCGAAACACCCGCTAAGGCGCCCCCATGCGGGCCCTGACGGACGAAGAACGAGCGGTGCTGGAGGCGGCCGCGGCCGCGCCGATGCTGGCGCAGGTCGAGGCCTGGGCGAGCATCAACAGCGGGTCGCGCAACCTCGCC
>JBKBVA010000223.1:0-4690 GCA_046289665.1 Allosphingosinicella sp. | reverse complement strand
GCTCCCGCTTCGAAAGCCGCCGACGGGGCCGGACCGTCGAGCGCCTCCAGGATTTCGGCGCGGCAGCTTTCCGCGAGCGCTTTCCGGTCTCCCGCCGCCTGCGGATCGACGGGCGCGAGGAAGCGGACGGTCAGCGGAATCGTGCCCGGGCGCGCCAGGATCCGCTTCGCATTGGCCGCCGCGCCTTCCTTGCCCACCCAGGCGATGTCGTGCGCCGCCTCGCCATAATCGAGCGCCACCGGCTGGACCTTGACGCCGGGAATGGGCGGGAAGAGCGCCGCCAGCAGGCTGGCGCGGAACGGGAGCACGTCGTGGCCGCCCTCGGTCGTGCCTTCGGGGAACAGCGCCACCGGCTGGCCGGCGGCGAGGGCGGCGCGAAGCGCGTCCGCCTGCCCCTTCACCGCCCGGCGCTCGGTGCGGGCGACGAAGATCGTGTTGTTGAGCCGCGCCAGCCACCCCGCCACCGGCCAGCGCGCCACGTCGTCCTTGGAGACGAACGCCGTTCCGCTGGCGCCGGCGAGCGCCATGATGTCGAGCCAGCTCAAATGGTTGCCGACGAACAGGACGTGCGACGGCAGCGGCCGCCCCTCGACCCGCACCCGCAGGCCGGCGGCGCGGCCGACGCCGCCGAGGAAGCGGCGCGGCCAGGGCGATCTCCTGCCCGCCATCCGCCAGGCATAATGTAGCGGCAGGCAGAGGAGGAGCAGGCCGGCCATGGCCAGCACGCGCGGGACGAGCCGGATCAAGCCCCTCCCCCGTCCCGCCGCCGCGCCGGCGCCTCCCGCCGCCCTTTCCGCGCCGTCCTCAGAACTTCACGTCCGCGAGGATGGTGAAGGACCGGCCGCGGGGATCGGCCACACGGGGCTCCCAGCTGCTGCCCGCGCCGGTGTTCGAATCGTAGGTGACGGCGAAGGGCGGATCGCGATCGAACAGGTTCTTGATGCCGAAGGTGAGGCGCAGCCGCTCGCTCGGCTCGAAGCCGACCGCGAGATTGTAGATGATGTAGTCGCTCACCCTGATCACGTCGTTCGGCGGATCGATCGTGCCGTTGGCGACGCCGGGCAGCTGCTGGTTGCGGTAGCCGTTGCGGAACAGCTGCGTCAGCGTGATGTCCCACGCATCCTCGCGGTAGCTGACGAAGGCGTTGTGCTTCCAGCGCAGGCCGAGGTCGCCGCTGTAGGTGAACACGCCCAGGCGGTCCTCGAGTGCGGTGCCGGGGAGCGGGGCTTCCTTCTTCTTGAGCAGGTAGGTGCCGTCGAGGCCGGCGGTGAAGCGGCCGGTGCCGAGTTCGACCCCGCCGCGCAGCACCACCTCGATGCCCTGCGTCTTGGACTGGCCGGCATTGATCCACGTCTGGTCGATGGCCAGGAGCGTGCCCGAGGCGTCGCGGATGAAGCGCTCCGGGAACAGATCGAAATTGTCGACCAGCTGGCGCAGCGTCAGGGTCTGCACCGTGTTGCTGCGCTCGATGCTCCACCAGTCGATCGACGCGCTGAACAGGTTCGATGCTTCGATGACGACGCCGACGCTGGCGAGCTTCGCCGTCTCCGGCCCGAGATTGATGTTGCCGCCGGTGAGGATGTCGATCTCGCGATCGAGCGAGGCACAGCCGGGGGTCGTCGAATCGGGAACGCCGCCGGGGCACTTGGCGGGATCGGCAAGGTCGCGGCCGGTGAACAGCGATTCGGTGATGCCGTTGTAGAGCTGGTTGAAGGTCGGGGCCCGGAACGCCTCGTTGTAATTGGCGCGGAACATCAAAGGCGGGATCGGCCGGAACTTGACCGCGAACATCGGATTGATCGTGCTTCCGAAGTCCGAATAATCGTCGATGCGGGCCGCCGCCGTCACCTCGAGCGTCCGCAGCACCGGGATCAGCACTTCGGCATAAGCGGCCTTGATCTCGCGCGACACGCCGTCGAGCGCGTTCACGTCGTCGAACGGGGCGGCGATGATGACCGGCCGGTTCTGCGCCTCGCGAACGTCGCCGTTGAAGCGGTATTTCTCCTTGCGGAAATCGGCGCCCACCGCCGCCCGCACCGCACCGCCGGGAAGGTCGAACAGCGCGCCGGAGAGGGACGCGTCGACCTGCGTCACCGAATATTTCCCGCCGTAGAGGACGACGCCTTCGGCCGAAACCGCGGCGAGCGCGTCGAGCGCCGCCTGCGACTGGGTCTGTCCCGGCAGCAGGAAGGGATTGATGATGCCGGAATTGAGGAGGCCGATGAGGCCGCGCCGGGTCGCGCCGGGGGCGAGCGGGGCGTTCGGATCGTCGTCGCCGTTGCCCAGCGTCCCGCGATAGTAATAGCCCGAGCCCAGGGTCGATTGCGACTCGCTCTCCGCATAGGAGGCGCCGGCGCGATAGTCCCAGCCGCCGAACAGCGGCCCGTCGATGCCGAGCGCGTAGCGCGCCGTCTTGGTGTCGGTGACGATCTCGCGCACGCCGCACTCGATGCAGCGCCAGCGGTAGGAAAAGCCGTCCCGCGGGCGCGAGGCCAGTTCCGGAAAGGCCTGGATCAGCCGGTCGTAGACGACGTCGTAGTTCACGCCGCCGACCGGATGCTCATAACGCTGGGTGGTGGTGTTGGGCGTGATCTGCAGGTGCGAGAAGCGCTTGGCCGCGGTCGCGTCGGAGCCGGTCGCCTCCAGCGAGATTTCGTGCTCGCCGAAGCGGACCATGCCGCGGCCGAGCCAGGTGAGCGTCTCGAGCGGCTGCTGGATCACGGCGGCGCGGCCAGTGTCCCAGGCGCAGGCATATTCGGCCTGCGGGAAATCCCAGATCTCGGTGTCGTAGGCCTGCTGGCCGTCAAAGGCGTCGCAGCCCTCGCCGCCCGGCAGGTCGAGAATGTTGATGCCGCCGTTGGTCCGCGTCGTCGTGCCGGGGATGAAGGGGAAATCGTTCGTCCCGCCGAAGAAGGTCCCTGCCAGCCCGATCAAGGTCGCGTGCGGGGTTCCGCGGGTGTCGACGGAAAGGCCGCGGTCCGGCTGGAAGGTGTTGACGAAATCGCGCTGGTCGCCCCGCAGCGCCGGAATGTCGCTGTAGCTGACCGCGCCCATGATGTTGAAGCCCTGCCCGGCGAGGTCGCCGTAGCCGGCGATTGCCGAGGTGCGGTAGATCGTGTGGTCGCCCCCTTGCGCCACATCGGCAAAGCCGGTGAGGCCGACGCCCTGATAGTCGTTGCGCAGAATGAAGTTGATGACGCCGCCGATCGCGTCGGTGCCGTAGATGGCGGACGCGCCTTCCTTCAGCACCTCGACGCGCTCGATCGCCGCGAACGGGATCTGGTTGACGTCGACCGCCGAGCCTTGGAGGCCGTGGGCGGCGACGCGGCGGCCGTTGAGGAGAACGAGGGTGGCGTTGGAGCCCTGCCCCCTGAGGTTCGCGAACGACGCGCCGTTATTGCCGCGCTGCTGCCCGGCGACCACGTCGGCGTTGCTGGCGAGGTTGTCGCCGGCGGTGCCGTTGGTGGTGAGATAGGAGATGAGCTGCTCCGGGCTGCTGATACCGTTGCGGCCGATTTCCTGCGTCGTGACGATCTGCAGCGGCAGCGCGCTGTCGTTCGGGTCGCGCTTGATTCGCGAGCCGGTGACGAAGATCGCCTCCTCCTCGCCCGGCTCGTTCGCGGACGAGGTGATGTCGGCGCCCTGCTCCGGCGTTTCGGCGCCCGTCGGGGTGGCCGCGGGCTGCGTGGTTTCCTCGGGCTCCCCGACGGGCTGCGCGGCGGCGGCCGCGGGCAGCGCGAGCGCGGCGAACGCCGTGCCGCAGACGAGAATCGAGCGGATCTTGGTGGTGTAGTTCATGGCCGGCCCCCCAGCAGGATTGCGGATTCATGACTAACCGAAAAATCGAGCCGCGCCATGCTTTTCTGCGTGCCGGAGCGACGGGCCGTGCGAGCGGTTCTCGGCGGCGTGCGGAGGCTCAGTTCGCCTCGGCGACGGCGACCAGGGCGGCGTCCATCGCCGCCGTCGCGCCCGCCCCTTCCGGAGCGTCGTTGGCGAAGGCGGAGAAGACGAGGGCGCGGCCGCTCCTCGCCAGCATGTAGCCGGACAGGGCATGGGTCGCGTTGAGCGCGCCGGTCTTGGCGAACAGGCGGCCCTCGAGCGGCGTCCCGGCGAACCGGCGGGCGAGCGTGCCGTCGACGCCGGCGACCGGGAAGCCGGCGCGCCACGCTTCGCCCCAGGGCTGGGTGCGGGCCCAGCGGAGGAAGGCGGCGACGCCCCGCGGCGACAGGCGGTTGTAGGTCGACATGCCGGAGCCGTCGAACAGGTCGTACTGCGCCCGCGGCACGCCGGCGCGGTCGATCAGCGCGTGGACGGCCGCCAGCCCGTCGGCCACCGAGCCGGTCCCGGCCTCGCGGCCGATACGGCGCAGCAGCAGCTCGGCGTGGAGGTTCTGGCTGACCTTGTTCACCTGCGCGACGCCGGCGGCGAGCGGGGGCGGCGTCAGCCGGGCGAGGAACGGCTGCTGCGGCGGACGGGGCGGCGGGACGCCGCGGCGCAGCGCGGGATCGTCGGCCGGGCCCGGCGCGCGGTGCCGCGTCCCCACCGCCCCCGTCACCCGCACCCCGCGCTCCACGAGCAGGGCGCGCAGCCGCCACGCCGCATAATGGGCCGGATCGTCGATGCCGAGGCGAAGCGTCTGCGGCCCGGCGGCGACCGGCACCGTCCCGCTCAGCCGGACGACGTCGCTCCC
>JBKBVA010000222.1:0-4690 GCA_046289665.1 Allosphingosinicella sp. | reverse complement strand
GCGTCCCTGCCTTTCCCCCCGGGCCGGGCTCTGATAGGCCGCGCGCCATGCCCCACCAGACCCTCGACGACGTCTATGCCGATTACGAGCTGCTCGACGCGGACGACCGCTACCGGCTGCTGATCGACCTCGGCCGCGAGCTCGAGCCGATGCCGGACGCGCTGAAGACCGACGCGACTTTGGTGCGCGGCTGCTCGGCCTCGGTCTGGCTCTACCCGGTGCCGCGCGAGGACGGTTCGCTCCATTTCCTGGCGGACAGCAACGCCGCCATCACCAAGGGCATCGTCGCGCTCGTCCTGCTCGCCGTCCAGGACCGGCGGCCGGAGGAGATCGTCGCGGCCGACATCGAGGGCGCGCTGGAGCCCTTCGCGCTCAGGAGCCAGCTCAGCTCCAACCGCACCCAGGGCATCCCCAACATGATCGCCCTCATCCGCCAGACGGCGGAGCGGCTGGCGGCATGACGCGCGCCGACCTGTCGCGGATGGAGGGCTTCGACCCGAAACTGTTCACCGAATATGCGCGGCAGGTCGGCCATGGCGGCGCGCTCGGCATCCTCTACGAGGCGCACGGGCCCGACTGGGTCGAGCTCGGCCTCGACTATGACGAGAAATTGATCGGCGTGCCGGAGACCGGCGTCGTCGCCTCCGGCCCGATCATCAGCCTGATGGACATGGCGACCAGCATGGCGATCTGGGTGAAGCTCGGCAAATTCCGCCACCAGGCGACGCTCGACATGCGGGTCGACTATCTGCGGCCGGCGACGCCGGGGCGGCGGATCGTCGGCCGGGGCGAATGCTACGGGGTGACGCGCAGCGTCGGCTTCGTGCGCGGCATCGCCCATGACGGCGACGCGGCCGATCCGGTGGCACACGTCACCGGCACGTTCATGTTCACGCAGAAGACCAAATAGGGCTGCTCAGCCCGCCCGTCGCTCTTCCGCCTTGCGCAGCACTTCCCAGGCCGCCTGCACCGCCTGGAATCGGGTGGCGGCTTCGGCGTCGCCGGGGGCGGCGTCTGGGTGGTTTGCCTTGGCGAGGCGCCGCCAGGCGGCCTTGATGTCGGAAAAGCTCGCGTCGCTTTCCAGGTCGAGCACGCCCAGAGCGCGCATCTCGTCGCGGCTGCGGCTGCCGTCGCCGGGGCCGCCCCAGGCATAATGGTTGGCCTGCCTGTACCCCTCGGCGCCGCGCTTCTCGTCGGCCTCGCGGGCGGCGGCGTCCTCGGCGGAGAGGCCTTCGAAATAATTCCAGTTCTTGTTGTATTCGGCGGCGTGGGCTTCGCAGAAATACCAGCGGTCCGGGCTGTTGGGCGCTTTGGGCGCGGGCCGGTCGCCGGGCTCGGAGCAGCCGTGGCGGTCGCACAGCCGCACCTGCTGCGCCTGGCGCTCGCTGCCATATTCCCGCCAGCGCGGAAAACCCCAGTCGTTGGAACGCGTCGGCCTTGCCATCACCCGTCTCTAGTCATGCCCCGGAGACCGGGGGAAGCGAAAAGCGCCAGAGGGCCTGTAAGCCGGGTTCTGTCCGCCCCCTTGCGGAGGCTGTGCGGCCATTCCTCTAGGAGGCGGATCGCTCCGCCCCTCAAGCAACCAACCCGGGCGACGAGTCGAAACGAGACCCATGCGCCGCCCCTATTCGGTTTTGCTCCCGGTGGGGTTTGCCGTGCCGCCCCCGTTGCCGGGGCCGCGGTGCGCTCTTACCGCACCCTTTCGCCCTTACCGGGCCGAAGCCGCGGCGGTGTCCTTTCTGTGGCACTGTCCCTGGGGTCGCCCCCGCCGGGCATTACCCGGCACCGTCGTTTCGTGGAGCCCGGACTTTCCTCGCCCCCCTCACGAAGAGGGGGCCGCGGCCGCCCGGCCCTCTGGCCAGGCTCATGTAGAGGGTGCGGCGCGTTTGTCCAAGAGCAGCGAGAGGAGGATGGCGCGGCTCTCGCCGTCTATCTCGCCGTCGACCAGTTCGGGCCGGAAACGGCGCTGGAAGGCGGTAACGGCGGCGACCGGGTTCCTGACGTCGTAGCCGAAGCGTTCCAGCGCGAGCAGGAAGCCGCCGTCGGTCCACATCGGGTCGATCAGATTCTTGGTCGGGCGGGGCAGAGCGAGGCCGAGCCTGGCGAGGCGCCCCCAGTCGAACAGTTCGCCCGGATCGCGCTTGCGCTCCGGAGCGATGTCGGAATGACCGACGACGTTGACGGGCCGGATCCGGTGGCGCTCCATGATCCCGGCGATGAGCGGGATCAGCGCCTGCATCTGTTCCTCGGGGAACGGGCGGTAGCCGAATTCATGGCCGGGATTGATGATCTCGATGCCGACCGAGGCGGAATTGATGTCCTGCACGCCGCGCCAGAAGGAGCGGCCGGCATGCCAGGCGCGCTTGTCCTCGTCGACCAGCCTCAGCACCTGCCCGTCCTCGGCGACGACGTAATGGGAGGAGACCTTGGACTCCGGGTTGCGCAGCCAGGCGATGGCGGAGGCGGCATCCTCCATGCCGGTATAATGGAGGACGAGCATCGTGACGGGCGCCCTTCGCGCGTCGAAATTGGGCGACGGCGCTTCGATGATCTCGTCCACGGCCACTCTCCTCCCGGCGCGGCCGTTCAGGCCGGCAAGCTCGCCCCGATGAGCAGCACGCCTTCTTCCTGGTCCGCCACCTGGATCTCGCCGCCGCATTCGGCGATCAGCGAATGGGCGAGCCAGGCAGCCGCGGCCCGCGGCGCGATCGCCTCTTCGTCCGATTCGCCGAGCAGGGCCCGCTTCAGTTCGGGATCGAGGACGATGCGCGGGCCATCGGCGCGCACCACGATGTCGGTGCCGCCGCCATGCTTTTCCGCGCCGACGTCGAGCCGCCCGCCGCGCACCAGGGCGTCGCCGGCGATGAGCACGATGTTGAGGAGGATCTTCAGCGCCGCCTTGCCCATGGTCGGCTCGTCGATCATCCAGCCGAGCTGGATGCGGCCGTCGCCGCCGAACAGGCCCTCGATCGCGACCCGGGCCTCGCGCGTGTCGACCTCGTCGGCGAAGCCGCCGGCGGCGCCGAAGGCGAGGCGGAAGAATTTGAGCTTGTTGGCGGACGCCCGCGCGCTTTCGCCGAGCAGGTCGAGGCAGCGGGCGCGCATCTCGGGATCGTGCTCGTCGGCGAGCAGTTCGATGCCGTTGTTGAGCGCGCCGACGGGCGAGAGCAGATCGTGACACAGGCGCGAGCAGAGCAGGCTGGCAAATTCGTGCGATTTCATGCGGGTGACGCCCCTGTCCGTGCCGGTGTTGTAAGCCCTCGCCCTATTGGCCCCGCAGCGCGCCGCTGGCAAGGCGGCGGAACGCTTTTCGGCCACTTGATATCGCGCATTTCGTAGCCACATCGCCTGCGTAATGAACCGGGGGGAACCGATCATCGCCACGCTCGCAGCCGATGCCGCCGGATGGCGCCTCGACCGGGCGCTGGCGTCGGCGCTTCCCACGGTGTCGCGCGAGCGGCTGAAGGCGCTGATCTCGAGCGGCCGGGTGACGGGGCCGGACGGCGCCCTCGTCCGCGATCCCGCGTCGAAGGCGGTGCCGGGCGGCGCCTACCGGGTCAGCATCCCCGAGCCCGCGCCGGCGCATAACGAGGCGCAGGACATCGCGCTGGAGATCGTGTTCGAGGACGATCACCTGCTCATCGTCGACAAGCCGGCCGGCATGGTCGTCCACCCCGCGGCCGGGAATTTCGACGGCACGCTCGTCAACGCCCTCCTCCACCATTGCGCCGGGCGCCTGTCCGGCATCGGCGGCGTGGCGCGGCCCGGCATCGTCCACCGCATCGACAAGGACACGTCGGGGCTGCTGGTCGTCGCCAAGACCGACGTCGCGCATGAGGGGCTGGCGGCACAATTCGCGAAGCACAGCATCGGCCGGCGCTACATGGCGGTGGTGGCGGGGCTGCCCAACCCGGTTTCGGGCAGCGTCGATGCCCCCCTCGCCCGCTCCTCGGCCAACCGCAAGAAGATGGCGGTGGTGGAGGAAGGGCGCGGCAAGCGGGCGGTGACTCATTATCGCCTGCTGAGGCCGCTCAGGGCCTCCTCGCTCGTCGAATGCCGACTCGAAACCGGGCGAACGCACCAGGTCCGCGTCCACATGAGCGCGATCGGCCACGCCCTGATCGGCGATCCGGTCTATGGCCGGACCCCGAGCGGGCTTCGTGAGTTATTGAAAAGACTAGGTTTTGCGCGCCAGGCACTGCACGCCGCCGAACTCGGCTTCCTTCACCCGGTTACGGGACAAAGCCTATCGTTCCAAAGCGACGTTCCGTCCGATATGCAGGAACTGTTAAGCGCGCTCGCCGTATGAATGATTGAAAACCGGCATCGCCAGAAGCGAGCCGGCACCAGGGAGTGAGAAGAACGATGGCTAGCGGCAAGAACGTCCCGGCGACGATCCCCGCAATGGGTGGCGAAGCGGGTCTCAACCGCTATCTCGCCGAGATCAAGAAATTCCCGATCCTCGCGCCCGAGGAAGAATATATGCTCGCCAAGCGCTGGACCGAGCATCAGGACACCGATGCGGCCGCCAAGCTGGTCAATTCGCACCTGCGCCTCGTCGCGAAGATCGCCATGGGCTATCGCGGCTACGGCCTGCCCGTCTCCGAGCTCATCTCCGAGGGCAATATCGGCCTGATGCAGGGCGTGAAGAAGTTCGAGCCGGAAAGGGGCTTCCGCCTCGCCACCTATG
>JBKBVA010000221.1:0-4695 GCA_046289665.1 Allosphingosinicella sp. | reverse complement strand
CCCTCCCCATCGTCGATGGGGAGACATAAGGATGGCCTCCCTCCCGCCCCTCGACACGCCGTCGAGCGCCAGCGGCGCCGGCGCCTTCGACGCGCCCTCGGACGAAGCGCGCGGCACCCTGCTCTTCGAGACCCTGCTGCGTCTCGGCGACGACAGCGTGGTCCTCGGCCAGCGCCTCTCCGAATGGTGCGGCCACGCGCCGTCGGTCGAGGTCGATCTCAGCCTCGCCAACATGGCGCTCGATCTGATCGGCCAGGCCACCCACTTTCTCGGCCAGGCCGGCGAGGCCGAAGGCAAGGGCCGCGACGGCGATGCGCTCGCCTTCCGCCGCGACGTGCTCGATTTCCGCAATTGCTGGCTGGTCGAGCAGCCCAACGGCGATTTCGCCCAGACGATGGTGCGCCAATGGCTCTTCTCGACCTGGCAGAAGCTGCTGTTCGAGCGGCTGCAGGCCTCCACCGAGCCCGCCATCGCCGCCGTGGCCGCCAAGGCCTTGAAGGAAGTCACCTACCATCAGGAGCTCGCCGCCGAATGGGTGGTCCGCCTCGGCGACGGCACCGGCGAGAGCCGGCGGCGAATGCAGGACGGCCTCGACTGGATGTGGCGCTTCGTGCCGGAATTGTTCGAGATGGACGAGACGGCCAAAGCCGCCGCCGCCTGCGGCATCGGGACGGACGCCGCCGCCTTCCGCGACGACTATCTCCGCCAGGTCCGCGCCACGATCGAGGAAGCGACCCTCGACGTCCCCGCCGACACCCGCCCCATCCTCGGTGGGCGGCGCGGCCATCATAGCGAGCATCTCGGCCATCTCCTCGCCCAGATGCAGTTCCTCCCCCGCACCTATCCGGACGCGGTGTGGTGATGGCGGTGGCGCAAAGCCGTCATCCCGGCGAAGGGGCACCCCGCAAAGTACCACTTTGCGGGGACCCCGAAGGCCGGGATCTCGGGTCGGACTGTCACGGCGCGGCTCCACGAGATCCCGGCCTTCGCCGGGATGACGGGATATGGGCCGTGCTCGCCTCCGTGCCCGATCCGGAAATCCCGGTCGTCTCCGTCGTCGACCTCGGCATCGTCCGCGACGTCACGCCCGAACGCGTCACCATCACCCCCACGTACACCGGCTGCCCGGCCACCCAGGTGATCGAGCGCGACATACGCGACGCGCTGGACGCCGCCGGCTACCGCGCCGTCGCGATCGAGACGGTGCTCTCGCCGCCCTGGACCACCGACTGGATCACCCCCGAAGGACGGGAGAAGCTCTCCGCCTACGGCATCGCCCCGCCCGTCCCCCGCGGCGCCGCCGTCGCCTGTCCGCAATGCGGCTCGACCCACACGGAGGAGGTGAGCCGCTTCGGCTCCACCCCGTGCAAGGCGCTGTGGCGCTGCCGCGACTGCGCCGAGCCGTTCGATCTGTTCAAGTGCCACTGACGCGATGAGCACCCACTTCCACTCACTCGAGATCGCCGAGGTGATCGAGGAAACGGCCGACGCCAAGTCCTTCCGCTTCGCCGTCCCCGAAGAGCTGCGCGAGACCTACCGCTTCCGGCCCGGCCAGCACCTCACCCTCCGCGCCGACATCGGCGGCGAGGACGTGCGCCGCAACTATTCGCTCTGCGTCGCGCCCGAGGAGGGGGAGCTCAAGGTCACGGTGAAGCGCATCGCCGGCGGCCTCTTCTCCAACTGGGCCAACGATACGCTCCACGCCGGCGACCGGATCGACGTGATGGAGCCGCATGGCAGCTTCACCTGGGACTTCAGGGAAGGCGCCGCCAACCATTATGTCGGCTTCGCCGGCGGGTCGGGCATCACGCCGGTCATGTCGCTGCTCCGCACGGCGATGCTGCGGGAGCCCGAAAGCCGCTTCACCCTCTTTTACGGCAACCGCGACAGCAGCTCGGTCATCTTCCTCGAGGAGCTGGCCCGGCTCAAGAACCGCCACATGGGCCGGCTCGAAATCCACCATTTCCTCGCCGAGGAGATGGAGGATATCGACTTGTTCAACGGCATGCTCGACCGCGGCAAGTGCGACGAGATCCTGTCCACCCTGATCGACCCGTCGGAGGTTGCCGCCTTCTTCATCTGCGGCCCCGGCCCGATGATGGACGCGGCCGAGGCCGCTTTGTGCGATGCCGAGGTGGTGCGCGACCGCATCCGCCTCGAGCGCTTCACCGCCGACCGGCCGCCGGAGGCGCTCCAGGCCCAGCTCGAGGCGCTGTCGCGCGAGGCGCGTGGGCTGGAGATGCTGGTGACGCTCGACGGCCGCAAGCGCCGCGTGCCGTTCGACGCCGAGGCCGGCAACATCCTCGACAGCGCCCGGCTCTCCGGCCTTCCCGCGCCCTTCGCCTGCAAGGCGGGGGTGTGCGCGACCTGCCGGGCGCGGGTGGTGACGGGGGAGGTGGAGATGGCGGCGCGCTACGGGCTCACCGACGAGGAGATCGCCGCCGGCTACGTGCTGACCTGCCAGTCGGTGCCGAAGGGCGAAGGCGTCGAGCTGGACTACGACGCCTGAGCCGCCTCCCTGCGGGAGCGGCGAAGGGCGTGGCTCAGCGGCTTCCCGCCACCGCTTCCCCGCTGCTGCTGCCCGCGAGCTGGTAGCCGTCGAGATTCTGGTGGTAGCTGATCACCGAACGCACCGTATTCTGCATCACCTTCATCCGCTCCGGGATCGGCGCGGAGGTGCGGCGGATCATGACGGCGACGGCGTAGGAGCGGCCGTCCGGCGCGGTGACGATGCCGATGTCGTTATAGCCGGCCTGGGTGCTGCCCAGCACTTGGCCGGTGCCGGTCTTGTGCGCGACCCGCCAGCCCGGGGCGAGGCCGCCCTTGAGGCGCTGCGGCCCCGTCCGGGTGTTCGACATGATCGACAGCAGCCGCCGCGTCGACTCAGGCGAGAGCAATTCGCCCCGCTTCAGCCGTGCCAGCGCATCGACCGTGCCGAGCGGCGTCGCGCCGTCGACCGGATCGGCGATGTAGCGTTCGAAGGCGGCGCGGCGGCGCTCGGCCGGCACCGCGGCGCGGGCGGTGTAGAAGGCGCGGCCGATCGAATAGCTTTGGTCCCACTCCATCCCGGCGATGCCGCTCTGCAGCAGCCGCTCGCCCGGGCCGAAGCGGACGCCGCTGATGCGCTTTTCCTTCAGGAAGTTGCGCACCGCTTCGGGTCCGCCGGTCTTCCACAGGACGAAGTCGTTGGCCGTATTGTCGCTCTGGGTGATGGCGGTGTGGATGAGCTCGCCGAGCGTCGTCGAATAGCCGTTCGCGCCGATCTTGTTGGCGATCGGCTGGTGGAACAAAGTCATGTCCTGCTTCGTCAGCGTGACGGTGCGATCGAGGCTGAGGTCGCCGCGGTCCGCCTGGTCGAAGGCGGTCAGCGCCACCCAGAACTTGCTGACGCTCTGCTGCGGGAACCAGGTGGTGCCGTCATAGTGGGTGGTCCAGCCGCTCTCTATGTCCTTGACGGCGATGCCGATGTCGCCGTTGAAGGCCTGGCCGAGGGCGCGGATCTGCGCGTCGAGGATGCGCTGGGCGGTGAGCTGCGGCGTCGGCGCGATCGGGCGGAGCGGCTGGGCCTGCGGCTGCGCCGCAACCGCGGCGGTTTGCACCGGCGCGGGCGCAACGGTGCGCTTCGTCGGCTGGTGCACCGCCTCGGCCGCGTCGGCCTGCGGCAGGCATCCCGCCAGGAGAAGCAGCGGCGCTCCGACCAGTCCGGCGCGGATCGCAGCCCAGTTTGAGTTCGTCGCCCGCTTCACGCTCACCAAATTCCCGCTCCTAAGTCCTTATGCCCCAATGGAATCCACCATTACTCTTCCACGCCTTTCTGTCAGCTTAAAGCTGGGGTTCAGGCGGTGAAGCGTTGTCTGTCCGCGATGATTCGCGGTCGAATCTGCTTGAGACTTTATATCGTCGCCCATAGAGGCCGCTCAACCAAACGGAGTTTCCCGGCCTGTGACCAAATTCGCGTTGCTTCTCGCCACCACCGCCTTTGCCGCCGTCCCGGCCGCCGCGCAGACCGCGGGCCAGACCGCGCCGGACACCCGCCCGCCGGCGGGCGAGGGGGATCACCTCCATGACGAGCAGACGATCGAGGTGATCGTCACCGCCCCACTGCGCGACCTCGACCTGCTCGCCGGCACCTCCGTCCTGTCGGGCGAGGATCTGGTCCGCGACATCCGCCCGCAGCTCGGCGATACGCTGGCCCGCCTGCCGGGCGTCTCGGCGACCTCGTTCAGCCCCGGCGCCTCGCGCCCGGTCATCCGCGGCTTCCAGGGCGAGCGCGTGCGCGTGCTGACCGACGGCCTCGGCTCGCTCGACGTGTCGAACACCTCGGCCGACCACGCCGTCACCATCGATCCGATCACGGCCTACCGGGTCGAGGTGCTCAAAGGTCCGGCCGTGCTGCTGTTCGGCAGCCAGGCGATCGGCGGCGCCGTCAACGTGCTCGACCGGCGCATCCCGCGCGTCATTCCGGACGAGCCGGCCCATGTCGACGTCACCGCCACCTACGGTTCGGCGGCCGACGAACGCAGCGTCGCCGCCGGCGTCGACGTGCCGCTGGGCGGCCGCTTCGTCTTCCATGCCGACGCCAGCTTCCGCAAGACCAACGACCTCGAGGTCGGCGGCTTCGTGCTGTCTCCGCAGCTTCGCGCCGAGCAGCTCGAGATCGCCGCGGAGGAGCTCGAGGAAGGTCATGCCGAGGAG
>JBKBVA010000220.1:0-4697 GCA_046289665.1 Allosphingosinicella sp. | reverse complement strand
CCTCCTACGCGCCGGCCCGGCCCGGCCGGAACGGGCGCGGCCCGCGCGGACCCAAAGCCGGGGAGGACAAACGCCCGCCGCGCCAGGGCCGGCGCGGGCGGCCGGGCAACATCCGCCACCGCGGCCGTAAATAGGCGCTTCGCCGCTGCCGCGTTGAACCGGCGGCGGCGGCGTGCGAGCAACGGCCATGGATTCGATTTCTCCCCAAAGCGGTGGGCGCGACGGATCGGCGCTGTGCGCCGATTGCGGCCTGTGCTGCGACGGGACCCTGTTCGACCATGCCAAGGCCGAGCCGGAAGAGCTCAGCCGGCTGGCGGAGGCGGGGCTGGAGACCTACGAGGTGGAGGGAAAGCCGCGCTTCCGCCTCCCCTGCGCCCGCCTGTCGGGCACGCGCTGCACGATCTACGCGGAGCGTTTCACCATCTGCCGCAGCTACCGCTGCGCGCTGCTCCGCGACTATCTCGGCGGGGCGGTGACGCTGGACGAGGCGCGCGAGGCGGTGGGGACCGCAAAGGCGCTGCAGGCGAAGGTGGCGGCGCGCGCGCCCGAAGCGGTGAAGCCGATCCCCCGGCGGGCGCTGACGCGGCAGACGGCCGGCTGGAGCAGCATCGCCGATCCGGCCGAGCGCGTCGAAGCCGCCCGGCTTCACCTCGATCTGGTGGCGCTGGAGCGCTTTCTCGACGGCCGCTTCAGGCGCAAGGAGGCGCCCGGCGCGCCCGCCGAGGGGCGCTGAAGCGGGGGCGGCGGCTCAGCCGATCCGCCAGACCACCCGGCCGTCGTAGGTCTGGCGCTCGGCGCGGGTGCCCTCGCGCTTCGGCGTGAACCGGGCGCGCTCCATCAGCATCGCGCAGGTGGCGAGATCGAGCCGTTCGAAGCCGCTGCTCTGCGTGATTTCGCAGCTCAGCGGATTGCCGCGCCGGTCGATCTTGACCCGGTAGCCGACGGCGCCCTGTTCGCCGCGCTGCAGCGACTCCTTCGGATATTCGACGAAGGCGCGATTGGCCTCCGCCTCGCGCGGGTCGCCGGCGGCGAGGGCGGGGCCGGCGGCGAGCAGGCCGGCGCCGAGCAATGCAAGGTGCGATAACCTCATGAGCATCCTCCCTGGTGCGGACTCGGCCGCAGCGGGACCAGTCTACCCGACTCGGCGCAGGCTTTCCAGATTCGGGCGGAGGGGAGGCCGAAACGCCGCGCGGGCCGCCCTTTTCGACAAGCGGTCGTCAGCCTTCTGCAAACGGCATGTGCTTGGGTTTCCGTGCTTTTCGGCCTCCCATATGCTTGTCGGCACCAAGAGGGAGAAAGTGGATGAAAACGATTTTTGCTTCGCTCGCCGCCGTCGCGCTGACCGCGGCCGCGCCCGCCGGCGCCAGCTCCGGCACCAAGAGCGACGCCGCCCAGACGCAGGAGGCCGAGGCGCCGAAGGCCGAGAAGAAGATCTGCAAGACCTACGAGAACACCGCGTCGCGGATGAAGGCGACCAAGCTCTGCCTGACCAAGGCCGAATGGAAGAAGTTCGACCGGATGGACTAGGGGAGGGGACGGCGCCCCGGCCGCCCCCGGCGGGGCGCCGTCTTTTCCGCATCCGCCGCCCCGCGGCGGAACCATTCGGGCTCTCATCGCCTCTTTCTGCTGAACCCCGGCAGGAGAGAAGACAGTGGCCGAGAGCCGAACCATCGCAGTGCTGGTCGGGAGCCTTCGCACCGGCTCCCTCAATCGCAAGGCCGCCAAAGCGCTGGCGCGCATGGCGCCGGACAGCCTGACCTTCGACTTCATCGAGATCGGCGACCTGCCGCTCTACGACCAGGACCTCGACGACAATCCGCCGCAGCAATGGCAGGCGTTCCGCGAGCGGGTCCGCGGGGCCGACGCGGTGCTGTTCGTCACGCCGGAATATAACCGCTCCGTCCCCGCCGCGCTCAAGAACGCCATCGACATCGGGTCGCGCCCCTACGGCTCCAGCGCCTGGGACGGCAAGCCGGCCGGCGTCGCCACCGTCTCGCCCGGCGCCATCGGCGGCTTCGGCGCCAACCATCACCTGCGCCAGTCTTTGGTCTTCCTCAACATGCCGGTGATGCAGCAGCCCGAAGCCTATTGGGGCAATGGCGGCAGCTTCTTCGACGACGAGGGCAATGTCGTGAACGAAGGCACGAAGAAGGTGATGCAGCGCTTCATCGACGCCTATGCGGCCTGGGTGGAGACCGTCCTCGGCGGCTGAGCCGCCCGCCTCACAGCTTGGGCAATGTCACCCCGCGCTGGCCCATATATTTGCCAGCGCGGTCGGCATAGCTCACCTCGCACGGCTCGTTCCCTTGCAGGAACAGGAACTGGCAGGCGCCCTCGTTGGCGTAGACCTTGGCGGGAAGCGGCGTGGTGTTGGAGAATTCCAGCGTCACATGGCCTTCCCAGCCGGGCTCGAGCGGCGTCACGTTGACGATGATCCCGCAGCGCGCATAGGTCGATTTGCCGAGGCAGATGACCAGCACGTCGCGGGGGACGCGGAAATATTCGACGGTGCGGGCCAGTGCGAAGCTGTTGGGCGGGATGATGCAGACGTCGGTCTTGCGGTCGACGAAGCTGTTCGACGCGAAATCCTTGGGATCGACGATCGCATTGTCGACGTTGGTGAAGATCTTGAACTCGTCGGCGACGCGCGCGTCGTAGCCGTAGCTCGACAGACCGTAGCTGATCGTGCCCTCGCGGCGCTGGCCGTCCTCGAACGGCTCGATCATGCCGTCGGCGCGCGCGCGCTCGCGGATCCATTTGTCCGACATGATCGCCATCAGCCGCGTCTCCCCATCAGCCGGTTGCCGCCGCAGCCGTGTAGCTGCCGCCCGCTCAGGCTTATCGTTACTTCGTCCTCATAGCGCGTCCCGTCGGCGGCGATACACACCTCGCGCCGCGCCTCGACGGTCGGCGCCCCGAGCCCGCCGCCCGCCGTCCACACCGTCGTCATGCCCTTCGTCCGCGCCTGCACGGTCGCGTAGCTTGTGCCGGAGGGCGCGTGCGGCGGGTCGTGGAGGACGAGCCTCATCGTGTCGTCGGCGATGGTCAGATGCCAGGCCGGGTCCGCGCCGGCGGCTTCGTAGTGCAGGCTCGTCACCCGCCGGTATTCCGGCCGCGGAACGGCGCAGGCGGCGACGAGGAGGAGGAGTGGAAGGCCGGCCAGGAGCTTCATTGCGCGGCAGCTTTCGCCGCTCGCCGCACCCCGGGCAAGCCCCCGCATCACTTGATGTGGAGGACGCAGATGAGGGTGAACAGGCGGCGTGCCGTGTCGAAATCCACCTCGATCCGGTCGGCGAGGGATTCCCGGAGCAATTCGGCCGCTTCGTTGTGGACGCCGCGCCGCGCCATGTCGATCGTCTCGATACCGCGCGGCGAATCGGAGCGGGCGGCTTTGAAATAGCTCTCGCAGATCGCGAAATAGTCGCGCACCGGCCGCTTGAAGCGGGCGAGGCCGAGCTGCACCGTCTCGAGCGGCGCGCCGGCCGCGTCGCGTATGTCGATGCACAGGCGATTGTCCTCGACGCGCAGGCGGACGCGGAACGGCCCTTCGTGGCCGGCGGGCCGGAACAGATTTTCCTCGAGCAGGTCGAAGATCGCGACCTTCTTCTCGCGTTCGATGTCGTCCGAGCGGCGGATGATGGTCCGCTCGTCCAGCTCGACGTCGATGATCTTCGGCTCACCCATGGCCGTGCGTGTTAGCGGGTGCAGCATCGCTTATCCACAACAGTTCCACAGACTTGCTGGCTTGAGGCGGGGGCCGGAAAGGTGGATGAAGGGCCATGGCCGAAAACATCATCAGACTGTCCGGGGCGCCCGCCCCCTCCGAAACGCCCGCCGTCCCGCACAACGTGGAGGCGGAAGCGGCTTTGCTCGGCGCGCTGATGATCGACAACCGGCTCGCCGAAGACATCCAGATGAAGCTTCGGCCCGACCATTTCTTCGAGCCGCTCCACGCGCGCATCTACGAGCAGATATTGAAGCTCGTCGACCGCAACATGATCGCCTCGCCGGTGACGCTCAGGCCGCTGTTCGAGGCGGACGAGGAGATGAAGGAGCTGGGCGGCCCGGCCTATCTCGCCCAGCTCACCGGATCGGGCGCCGCGATCATCGGTGCGCGCGATTTCGCCGAGCAGATCTACGAACTCGCGCTTCTGCGCGCCCTGATCGGCGTCGGGCGCGAGATGGTCGAGCAGGCGATGGACACATCCGAAGACGTCGACCCCAAGGGCCAGATCGAAGCCGCCGAGGCCGCGCTCTACCGCGTGGCCGAGGAAGGCGGCGGGCAGGGGACGGTGAAGAGCTTCGCCGAAGCGACGCGGCTCGCCGTCCAGATGGCGGAGAAAGCGCTCAACACCGGCGGCGGCCTGTCCGGCGTCACGACCGGCCTCGACGGCGTGAACGCCAAGACCGGCGGCCTTCACCATTCGGACCTCGTCATCCTCGCCGGCCGCCCCGGCATGGGCAAGACGGCGCTCGCCACCAACATCGCCTTCAACGCCGCCAGCCGCTACGTGCGCGACATCGAGGACGGCATCGCGCCGGAGAAATCGGCCGGCGCGGCGGTCGCCTTCTTCAGCCTCGAAATGTCCTCCGACCAGCTCGCCACCCGTATCCTCGCCGAAGCGTCCGGGATCAGCGGCGAGAATCTGCGCATGGGCAAGATCAGCCAGACCGATTTCCGCAACCTCGCCCGCGCC